>CAZUSF010000001.1:0-15087 GCA_964623355.1 uncultured Thiobacillus sp.
TGTTGGCGCGACACAAGCCATTCGCCAAGCGATCTTGGCTGCCTGGAAGTCGGCCTGAGCGGACGGTGTACGAATGTTCGTCAGAAGTCTGTTCACCTGCAGATAGCGGCCATCCCTAAACAGGGGGATCTAGCTTCTCGCTTCAGGATGCTCGGGGTGCAGCCAGGTTTATTCCAAACTCGACCCCCTTAATTCCTAAGTCCGACATGCAGCTAGAGAATGCCGTTCAAATTTTGACCGTCAAACTGAACCTTTTTGCCCGAAATCGTCATACAGCTCAAAATTTTAGGTGACATGCTGGCCGTGGCTTACAGTTCGCACTTCATGAGTCACAACCGATGGAGCGTCGCATGAAAATGGCTGGAGCCAATTCCAATATTCTTGCAAGAAACAACGTCAAAGTTCTTGCGGGTGATGGCCGTGTGCTGCTCTATGCCCATGGATTTGGGTGCAATCAAAACATGTGGGATCGCGTGACACCCGCGTTCCAATCTTCCTACAAACAAGTTTTGTTTGACTATGTGGGTAGCGGACGATCCGACCTCGCAGCCTTCAATCCAGAGAAATACGCCAACCTCAGTGGTTACGCGCAAGACGTGATTGATGTTTGCGATGCACTGGGTCTCACAAGTGATGTTATCTTTGTTGGCCATTCAGTTAGTTGCAGCGTTGGAGTTCTGGCATCCATAGCCCGCCCAGGGCTTTTCAGCAAAATGGTGCTGGTAGGACCCAACCCATGCTTCGTCAACCATGCGCCAGACTACCTCGGAGGCTTTGAGAAGGAAGACCTGGAGGGGCTTCTGGCACTGATGGACCAAAACTATATTGGTTGGGCGAACTATCTTGCACCGGTGGTTTCTGCACAGGGAGAATCCGGTGCAGTAACAGCGGAACTCTCGGACAGCTTTTGTTCTACCGATCCACAGGTTGCAAAGGTCTTCGCGCGCACCACGTTCTTTTCTGACAACAGGGCTGACCTGCCCAAGGTCACAGTGCCTTGCCTGATTCTCCAGCATCGAACTGACACGCTTGCCCCGGTAAGTGTTGGTGAATACGTGCATGCCCATTTAGCCGGGAGCACACTGAAAGTGCTGGAAGTACAAGGCCACTGCTCTCACATGAGTGAACCCGCGCTGGTGATTGATGCAATTCGCTCGTTTCTTGCAGCACCGGTGTAATCATTGACGTAACCATGTCAAACTTTGACCAGCTGCCTTGTTCTATTTTGGTAACCGACCGAGGCGGGTTTGTTCAAATAGTCAACCAAGGTCTGCTGGAGCTTGTGGGTGGTACCCATGACCGATGGTTCGCAAAGTCGATGGACGCCATGTTTCCCATGGCAAGCAGAATTTTTCTACAAACCCACGTTTGGCCGATGCTGCTGCGCGATGGCCAAGTGCGAGAAATTCGCTTACAGATTTTGGATGGCGCTGGAAAGCAAATCCCCGTATTTCTAAACTGCAGCAAATCAACCACTGACGAATTAGAACGCTTCAACTGGGTATTCTTTGTGAGTATCGAGCGGAGTCGTTTTGAGCAAGAGTTGCTGGAGGCTAGGCATAGGGCGGAGATCGCGTCCGCCGACCTGTCCAAAAGTGAGAAATTCATCCGCACGGTTACCGATGCCATGCCAAGTATGCTCGGCTATTGGGACAAGCAGATGCTGTGCCAATTTGCGAACAAGCCGTATTTGGAATGGTTTGGGCGCACGCCGCAGGAGATGAAGGGGTTGCCAATGGCGGCGGTTTTAGGTGCGGACTTGTATGAAAAGAATCTGCCATACATCAAAGCGGCCTTGGCAGGCGCACCGCAGGAGTTTGAACGGGCCATTCAAAAGCCTGATGGTTCGGTCGGCCATATATTGGCACATTACATTCCAGATGTAGGTTCGAATGGTGAGGTTCAGGGCTTTTTTGCGCTCGTGACCAACATCAGCCGCCTGCGAGAAGCCGATGCGGCAATTAGGCTATCAGCCAGTGTGTTTGAAGCCACCACGGAAGGCATCATGGTAACGGACACAGCGGCAACGATTATTTCAGTGAATCCGGCGTTCACCGCACTCACGGGCTACTCATCCCAAGAATCTATTGGACAGAATGCCCGTATCCTGAAATCCGGACGCCATGATGCCGATTTTTTTGCTGGGATGTTTGCGCAATTGCACACAAATAGGTTGTGGGCCGGCGAAGTTTGGAGCAAGCAAGCGCAAAGACGGTTCGATGTACCTGTCGCGACTTAGTGTTTCTGCGATATGTGACGAAACTGGAGAGGTCAGTCGTTATGTCGGGGTATGCGCTGACATCACCCAGCAATGGGAGAAGGAGCAGCGCGTGCAGCACTTGGCATTGCATGACGGTCTGACAGGTTTACCGAACCGCTTGCTCCTTACGGAACGTGTTGTACAGTTGACCGGCATGGCTGCCCGAGAACCACGTCACATAGCATTGATGTTTCTCGATTTGGATGGATTTAAATCGGTCAATGATCGTTTGGGACATGGCATTGGAGATTGTGTTTTGAAGGCTGTGTCCACGCGCCTTTTGGGTTTGGTCCGACCGTCTGATACGGTTGCCCGTCTTGGGGGCGATGAATTCGTTATCTTGCTCGACAACCCAGAAAGCCGCGACAGCGTCGCCATGATTGCGTCTCGGGTAATTGAAAGTGTTAATGCTCCGATGGACTTTGACGGAATAGGTGCTCATGTGGGGACCTCCATCGGGATCACATTTTTTGCTGAAGGAATGCCTTCGCCGGATGCACTGTTGAAAAGCGCTGACGATGCCATGTATGCAGCTAAGGCTTCGGGGAAGAATTGTTACCGTTTTGCCAATTGATTTGAGTAGGCACATCCAATTCGTCTTGCATTGGTGTTTCAAATTGATTGGGCACTATTTTGAGCCCCATATCGGTACGGGCAGTGGTATTGCTTTGCTCCCGAATTCCGGCGCGGAATCAAAACCGCGCTCAAAAGCCAGAAAAGTGCGCTTCTGGACAGCCACTCACACCGATCTTGCATTCGTCTGCTTGGGTTTACGGGGCTTTTTCCCGATGCGCTGTGTGCACTGGTTTCAATACGGCACATGAATATTTGCTCACAAACTGTGAAGACTTGAGACGTAAGAGACTAAGGCTGTGTCATGCCCCATGCCGGTTCTTTGGGTCGATCGAAATCACCTTCCGTTCGTGCCCCGGCCTTGTCGAACATCTCTTCCATCGGTTTATCCGAGTTCAAGACGCCTGAGCCGGTCATTAAGACCGGGGCATCGTCGTCCGATGGCCAGAGCACGAGGCCCACGAAACCAATCCCCATCACGATCAGAAATGCCTTGATCTCGTTATCCATTGTTTGTACTCCACATAATTGACCACTTCTGATTGTTGATCCAGAGGTTATCTGGGCATTGGCTTTGTCTTGCCAAGACTGGCATATCCCTGAATGTCGCGAGAACGCCCCTATCTGATCTCGAGTTGGTGCAAGCGGAAGTCCGATGTTCTGGTAGACATAAAAAGACGCAGGGTATTGAAGCCCTTGCGCAACGGGATGGAGAGCGGCTCAGACGCAACCGTGCTTCCAGTATCTGTGGCCGGCAATTCGACTGTGCCCGCCCTGGCCCCGTTGGCCGTGGCCACCTCGATCCTGTTGCCGGATTTCTCAGCTTCGGCATGCAGTATGAATTGATAAACTCCGGTCTGCTGTGCAAGGATCAGGTAGTCGAGATGGCGACCCGGATTCGGCTTCTGAACCGCATCCAGACTGTCCTTGCTGAAGGGCGGGTGGCTGCCCACGTAGCCCCGGGCATCGATCCGTCCAGGCACCGCATGGCGCCATTTCGCGTGAGGTGAATCTGCCTTGAGCACCGAGTTCAGGCAACGAATCTTCGGGGTATCTGTGATCGCCAGGTCAGTGGTCAGCTCCCAGGTGCCATAAGGCGTATTCCAGTTGCCCGCACCGGCGGTGAACCACATGAACAAGCCACCGCCGCCGGCGTACCAGTTGTCGAGATGGCGATGGCACAGTGTTTCCATGCGCGGGTCCAGGCTCGCCGCCTTCTTAGCCGCCAGGCTGCCTGGCCCGAAGGTGTCCGCTCCTCCCTCGTAGGCGATCAGCGGCAGCTGATACCAGCGGGAGAACGCCATGTTCTGTTCCAGGCGACTGATTTCGGGCATGGCTGCGATGGAATCCGACAGCGCGCCGAGTATCTGGTCGACGCTGAGATCATGGCTGCGTTGCACCGGCCCCATGTTGAAGTAGGGCGCCCCGGCCATGGCATAGAAATAGCGGGATGGGGGGCCGAAGGTGCGGGCCATGTAGGCGAGCGCCAGCCCGGTGCTGTAGGTGTTGACAATCTGGATCGCAAACACTGGGCGGATGCGGGTCATCATGGCGGCATCTCCGAATTCGATTCGGAAGATGTCGCTGATTTCCTTGCCCCGCTGGGCAACGCGGCGAATCTTCCAGATGTCCTTGCTGATCCGGATGCCGTCGTTGAGGTGCGAGTTCGGATTGGACTCGACTTCCCGCTCGGCCGCTTCGAGGTTGTCGCGCGACTGCTTGAACTGGCTGTTCCAGACTTCGTTGCTGTATTCGACGTACACCCTGGTGGTGGCTGGCAGCGTGTCACGCAGCAACCGGGCCAGCGCGTGGACATAGTCGTCGTTGGCCCGGGCCGGCACATTGATCCAGAGGTCTTTGTCCGCGACTCGGGCCAGTTCGATCAGGTCCTCCCAGGGCACACCCTTGTCCGAGGCGTAATGCGTGTTTTCCGGTGTGGCCCGCAACTCCCAGTGGCCGACCGGGTTGTGGTTGGTGCGCAGCCAGTCCATCAGGCGGACGACCTTGTAGGGCGCGATATGGTCGAGGAATTCACGCGTGAAGAGCGGCGGCTTGTCGGCATCGTAGCCAGGCCGGATCAGGCGGAGATCCTTGATGGAGCCCCGGGTCGCCGTGAAGCTGAGGGCGAGCTGGTCGGTATGCGGCGGCATCCGGAGCGGGATCGTGGTGATATTGCTGACCGGATCGTGCCGGGGCGTCCCGAGCGTGGCCGGGGAGGCGATGACCGACACCCTGGCCTGGCCTCGGAAACGCAGGGTATAGGTGCCGCCAACCGTGGACAGCCCGGCCTGGCTGGACATCACGAAGATGCCGAAATCGCCGGTTGGCCAGCCATCCTCGCCCAGCAGGGCCTTTTCGTCCCAGGGGGCATCGGGCGAACCGAAGCGGCGGGCCTGGCGAATCATGTCGACATACATGGGGGTGTTCGACCAGCTGTGGACGGGGGGGAGATTGACTCCCAGCCGGTGCTCGCCGCCGAGACTGAACTCGTGCTCCGCGATGTCGAGCCCCGGCGCCGGCGGCGGCGGCACGACGGCGGCGGCTGTCGACCGATCGACCTCGGTGCTGTCGCAGGCCGCCGTGGCAAACAGCAGGGCGATGAGTGAAACCGCGCTGAGCACGGCCCTGAAGTGTCGGTATCTGGGCAATTCGAATCTCATTCTGTTCAATGAAGAATCTTGCGGAACGGCGAAGCGGGGGCCGCCGGGCCAGGCGCGGCGCCCATTTGCGGGATTCCTTCATAGCCCCGGTTCTTGATGCTTTCGCCCCAGCCCAGCAACAGGAACAGCATCGGCTCGGTCTGCGAGCCCATGTACACCGTCGCGAAGGAGATGAAGGCGGCCAGGTAGATGCCGGCAAAGGTGAAGCCGATGGGCGGCTGGCCAGGGGGAGCACGGATGCCGAAGCGGATCTGGCTGACGGTGGCGTAGACGAAGATCACGACGATCAGGATGGGCGCGAGGATGCCGTGCGCCAGGGCCATGCCGAGGAAGGCGTTGTCGACCGACTCCATGCCCTTGATCTTCGGTCGGGTGGTCAGGCCCCAGCCGGTCCACATCTTCTCGTACATGAATTCCTTGTATTTCTCGACCAACTGTTTGCGGTAGATCATGGTCATCGCCTCACCGCTGATTGCCTCCCCGACCCCGGGCGTGGTGTAGGCATCGAGCGCCAGCTTGCCGCCGACGGCCCCCATCACGCCCACGACCAGGAAGATCGCCAGCCAGACCGTACGCTTCTTGAAATTGCCCACGGCGGTCAGAGCGGCCCCGGCGAAGCCGCCGATCCAGGGGCCGCGCGAAATAGTCATGATGGCCATGACGATCAGGACGATCGAAATCTTGTACTGCAGCGGAATGCGCAGCCAACGGGTCTTGTCATGCAGCCAGCCCAGCCACCCGCCCGGTGCCTTGTCCCATTCGCCGGACCAACTCAGCCAGCGGTGCAGGCGGTAGACCGCGACGATCATCACGCAGGCCAGTATGGGGTGCTCGAATGGGCCGAAGGTCCGGGCCACGCCGTAGCGCAAGGACATCGCCGGCGTGGCATAGGGAAAGAACGGCAGCATCAGCTTGTAGATCGGGCTGATCCAGAACCGCATCTCGTAGATGAACAGCGGGAACAGCAGCAGGAAGATCAGCACGAACTGACGTGCGGTCTTAACGTCCATTTCGCGCCGGTTGATCAGATAACGGCCGAGCAGGTACGGTCCGAGCAGCGACGAAAACAGGAAGAAGGCGTAGTTCTGGGCATCGGCGTAGCCGCGACTGAGGAAATCGTTGAACACCCGCAGGACGAAATAGGCCAGCAACAGGAATTCCATGGTGCCGAACCGGATTTCATGACGCCTTTGCATGAAGTACACGAAAAGGATCGGCAGGATCGCCGCCTGCATGAAGTTGGGGTCCGGCAGACCGGGAAGATTGACGAAGAACTGGAATGGAAATAGCAGGAAAAAGGGCAGCCAGACCTTCAGGAAGGCCGCCTCCAGGCCCTGGTTCCGGATAACCCAGATCGAGATCAGGGTGGCGACGAAGATGACGTAGGTCGTCATGCGCACGCCATCCCGGCCAGGCCAGCCTCGGGCCGATCGATAGCAGCAAAACGTCGCCGGAAGCGGGTCATTGGCTGTCAACGTGCATAGTGCGTGGTCATGGTCCCCATTCTCCGGCGCCCCGACGGCCGTTTGTAAACGAATTGTTTCCGCAGTGTAGTGATTTCATAAATTCTCCATTTCCAGGGGGGAGCGCGGCTTCCCGGCGCCAAAACAGGCGATAGACTGATTCCAGGAAGCCCAGTCCCTAACCTGGGATGGCTCGCCGGAGGACAACCCGTCCGGCATGGAACAGGAAATGTGCTTATGAACCTCACGCGACTCTTCGGCCAGGGCATTCACCGCCAAGGGGAATACTTGGCCAGCCTCGATGGTTGGCGCGCCGTCGCCATCCTGCTCGTCCTGCTTGGCCACTCGATGGAGGACCTGGCCGCCTGGGCGCAGCAGATGGGCGCGACCATCGACCTTTTGAGCCTCAAGTACATCGGCATGCATGGCGTGCATATCTTCTTTGGCCTGAGCGGCTTTCTGATCACCAGCAAGCTGATTGCCGACGAACAGAAGCATGGCCGGATTTCGTTGTGGGGGTTCTACATACGGCGGACGTTCCGCATCCTTCCCGCCACCCTGTTCTTCCTGTTTGCCGTCGGTGCGCTGGCCCTGGCCGGCGTCCTTGACGTGACCCTGGGGCGCTGGCTCAGCTCGCTGCTGTTCAGCGCCAACTACTCGACGGCCGACTATTCATGGTACCTCGGGCATTTCTGGTCGCTTGCCGTCGAGGAGCATTTCTACCTGATCTGGCCGGCTGTTTTCCTGTGGCTGGGCGTGCTGCGCCGCCGGCTGGGCTGGGCCATCGCGGCGGCCATGACGGTGGCTGTCTGGCGCGTCATCGATTTCAAGTTCCAGATCACCGGGGCCACGCCCGCGATGTTCCTGGGACGGACCGATATCCAGGTCGACCACATCATTTGGGGCGTGATCATCGCCCTGGCCTATGCCGACCCAGCCTACCGCCCCTCGCTGCAGCGCGTGCTGTCGAACCCGTCCGTGGGCGTGTTGCTGTTGCTGGCGCTGGCAGGGATGCTGCTGATTCCAGATGTCGACTGGAAGCTGAAATTCGCCCTGTATACGGTGCACGGCCTCGTGGTGCCGCTGGCGATCCTGAGCACCTACCTCAACACTCGTGGCCGGGTTTCGCAGTTCCTCGAACTCCCGCTCATGCGCCTGATTGGACGGCTCTCGTTCAGCCTCTACCTGTGGCAGCAATTGTTCTTTGTTTGGCAAGCGCATAGAGTGCCGGAACTGGCCGTCTTGCAGGTGTTCCCGGGCAATGTTGTCGCGGTTCTGGTCTGCGCCATGATCAGCTTCTGGCTGATCGAAGAACCCTTCATTGCCCTGGGCCGCAAGATTCTCAAGCGCTGGCCGGCGTGGAAGCGTTCGTCCGGCCCCGAATTGCCGGTTGTGCAGTCCCCGAACAAGGCATGATCCCAGCCTGATCGTCACCATCGAACCCGTGCCCGAGATGACTACCGAATCCAACCCTTTTCGCCTCGCCCTTGCCCTTTTCGGTGCGCTGCTGTGTGTCGGCTGCGCCCAGTTGCCCGAGCCGCAGCCCAAGCTGGCCGAGGTCTTCGGCAAGGACTTCAAGGCCGTCGAAAAGACCCGCGAAGAGATGGCCACGAAGGAAGAACTGGCTCTGCTCGAGGAGGCAGAGAGCCCGATCTACCTGTTTGGCAGCGGCGATGTGGTGCGGCTGGATGTGCTGGGCCGTCCCGAGGTCAGCGGCAAGATGGTGATCGGTCCGGATGGCGTCATCACGGTCCCGTTGGTGGGCGATGTCAACCTCAATGGTCTTTCCCGCGAGGAGGCGCAGGCCATCCTCGTCACGCAGCTGAAAAACTACTTCACGGAACCGCACCTCACCCTGGCTGTGGAGCAATACGTCTCCAACCAGGTTACGGTACTGGGCCGCGTTGAGCGGGCCGGCCCGCAAACCTTCACCCACCCGCCGACGCTCGCTGAAGTGCTCTCCATCGCTGGCGCCATGCCCATCCTCGACAAGCAGGCCACCCTGACGCGCTGCGCCATCATGCGCGGCCGGCAGAAGCTGATCTGGGTCGACCTCAAGGCGCTGCTGAACGGCGACCCGTCCTACAACATCCGCATGAAGAAGGGTGACATCGTCTTCATCCCGGATTCCTCCGACACCTCGGTGTACGTGCTGGGCTCGGTACTCAAACCCGGTTCATACCGGCTCACCCCGCGCATGACCATTCTCGATGCGCTGGCCCAGGCTGGCGGACCCAACACCGATGCCGCCCCCGAGAAGATCGGCATCTACCGTGCCGGAGCGCGCAAGGTCGAGATTATCGACATGGGGTCGCTCATGGTGCCGGATCGAAAGGTCAACTACGCCATGGAGGACGGCGACGTCCTCTTCGTGCCGACCAGCGGCCTCGCCAACCTCGGCTACTTCATGCGCCAGATCTCTCCAGCGATTTCGGTACTGACCTTCGGCATCACCCTCGACAACGCGATCAACGGCAACTGATCCGGCCCTGCCCGGTCCGGCTGCGGGGCTGACGGCCTGCTCGACAAGCCGCCGAATGTCGGCTGAAGCGTCGGCCCCCGCCCCAGGCCTGCGCGGACAGTCTTTGCCAACTGTTTTCAATCTGGACACAACCCGGCCGGTGATTTCCGCTTCAATGCAGGCATGAGTACAGTCGATGCCGCCCTGCAGTCAGGCCCCGCCCTGAAGTCCCGGATGCTCCGGGCCGCTTCCTGGCTGGTGGCCGGCAATTTCACCGCACAGGCCCTGCGCCTGGGCAGCAGCCTGGTGCTGACCCGCCTGCTGCTGCCCGAGGCCTTCGGCCTGATGGTGGCGGTGAGCACCATGTACCTCGCCCTGCTGATGTTCTCTGACCTCGGTATCTGGCAAAGCGTGGTGCGCAGTCAGCGCGGCGAAGACCCGCGTTTCCTCGGTACGGCCTGGATGGTGCAGATGCTGCGCGGCATCCTGCTGGCCGTGCTGGTGCTGCTGATGGCGCTGTTCGTGTGGATGGCGGCGGGATATGGGCTGTTTGCCGCCGGCACGGTGTATGCCGACCCCCGGCTGCCGCTGATGATTGCCGTGTTCGCGCTCAGCGCCCTCGTCCAGGGCCTGGAATCCATGCAGCTGGCGATGGCCGAGCGCGAGTTGCGGGGCCGGCAGCTGGTCAGGCTGGAACTGATCACCCAGGTGGCCACACTGGCGCTGACCCTCACGGCCGCCTGGTTGACCCGCTCGGTCTGGGCGTTGTTGTTCGGCACGGTGGCCGGTTCGGTGATCAAGACGGTGCTGAGCTATGTGCTGATTCCCGGCCGGCGTGTTGCGCCCTGCTGGGATGCCGACAGCGCCCGGGAAATCATCGGCTTCGGCAAGTGGATATTCCTCTCCTCGATCATCGGCTTCCTCGCCGCCCACGGTGAAAAGCTGATCCTCGGCGGCAGCCTCAGCATCGCAAGCTTCGGCATCTTTTCCGTTGCCAGCAACCTCCTGTCCGCGCTGGTCAGCGTCTTCAGCACCCTCAACGGCCGGGTCATCTTTTCCAGCCTCAGCCTGGTCTTGCGCGGTGACGACCCGGCTGCCGTGGCTCGCGTCTACACGCGCATGCAGCAGCTGGCGGACCTCTTCCTTGGCATCGTCAGCGGCGGCTTGCTGCTGGCCGGGCACTGGGTTGTCGCCGTCCTCTACGACCCGCGCTATGCCGATGCCGGCTGGATGCTCCAACTGCTCGGCCTGGGGATGGTGGCGATGCGCCATCAGGTGCTGGAGCAGCTCATGTTCGCCCAGGGGCGTCCGGGCTGGGTGAGCGCCAACAATGCCCTGCGCGCCCTTGCCCTGGTGGTCTGCATCCCCACCGGGTTCGCGCTTGCCGGCGAGCGCGGTGCGATCTGGGGCGTGGTGGTCAGCCAGTTCGCGAGCTGGCCGCTGTCGCTGCGCTTCAAGTACAACAACGGACTTTTGTCCTGGGCCACTGAAAAATGGTGGCTTCCGGGGTTGCTGCTAGGCATGGCCGTTGGTTGGGCGCTGGATGCGACCATGGCGAACTGGATGCATTGAGGAGAACGACGATGCGCATCACCTTCCTGACCCCCGAAGACAACCTGAACGGTGGCACCCGCGTCGTGGCCATCTACGCCCAGCAGTTGCGGGCGCGTGGCCATGAGGTGCTGGTGGTCAGCAATGCGCCGGCCCCGGTCACCCTGCGCCAGCGCTGGCGGGCCCTCCGGCATGGCCACTGGCAGGCCCAGCAGCGTGAGATTCGCGCCAGCCGCGCCCCGGGGCACCTCGCCATGTCGGGCGTGCCGCACCGGGCGCTGGAGCGGCATCGACCGATCGTCGCCGCTGACCTGCCCGATGCCGACATCGTCGTCGCCACCTGGTGGGAGACAGCGCTCTGGATGCAGGCGATGCCGGCCAGCAAGGGACGCAAGGTCCATCTCATCCAGGGCTACGAGGCCTTCTGGTGGATGGGGGACGCGCTTCGCAACCAGGTCTATGCGGCGCTGCGGCTGCCCAACCTGAAGATTGCCATCTCGGTCGGCCTCAAGCGCGACCTCGAAGCGACCCTGGGCGACCTGGGCATGGCGGTGGTGCCCAATGCTGTCGATCGGCGGCAATTCGACGCCCCGGCACGCGAGCGCAATTCGCCGCCGACCGTGGGCTTCATGTATGCCACCGACCCGATCAAGGGCGCCGACCGCAGCTTGCGCATCATTGAACGGGCACGGGAACACCTGCCAGATCTGCAGGTGCTCGCCTTCGGCACGGTGCCACCGACGGCCGAGGTGCCGTTGCCGGCCGGGACCGAATTCCACCTGCAACCGGCCCAGCGGGATCTGGCCGGGCTCTATGCCCGCTGCGATGCCTGGCTGTTTCCTTCGCGCGTCGACAGCTTCGGCCTGCCCATCGTCGAGGCCATGGCCTGCCGCACACCGGTCATCGGCCTGCCTATCGGCGCTGCCCCGGATCTGCTGAGCGACGGGGCTGGGGTGCTGGTCGAGCCCGCCGATGAGTCCGCGTTGCCCGAGGCCATGGCCAAGGCACTGGTCAGCCTGCTCCGCAGCCCCGCCGAGCACTGGCAGCAGATGTCGGAGCGCGCCCATGCCCGGGCACACGCCTATTCCTGGGACGATGCCACCGTGCGGCTGGAGGCCCTGCTGGCCACTCCGGCCAGACAGGACGCCAGAAGCGCCGCGCCGCCGGACGATGCTGGGGGCGTCTTCCCGAAAGGCCAGCCCGCCTGGCCGGCCTGATCAATCCTCAATCAACTTCAACGCTCAGGAGACATGGATATGTGGTGGGGCAAAAAGCAATCAAGGCAGGAAACCGTCCGGCCCATGCCGATCGGGCCGGGTTTGGGCGCCGATTCCGGAGTGAATCTGCGCCGCCGCACGCTGGTGGGCGCGGTGGCCTCGGTCTTCGCGCTGGCTAACACCCCGGGCCTTTCGGCACTGGGCCTGCAGGAAGAAGAACCTGGTGCGGTTATCGATGCAGAGCACTACGTGCTGGTCGATGGCTGGGTGATCCCTGGCAAGTTTTTCAGGAACTGAACATGCTGTTCGACTTTGAAAAGACCAAAAAACTTGGCCAGTACGACGTCTGCGTGGTGGGCGGCGGCCCGGCGGGCATCACGGTCGCCCTGCAACTTGCCAGCAAGGGGCAGCGGGTGGCCCTGCTTGAGGGCGGCGGTCTGGATTACAGCCAGGAATCGCAATCCCTCTATGAAGTCGAGACGAAGGGCATGGACATGTACGCCTCGACGACCCGACTGCGCTATCTAGGGGGCACCTCCAACCATTGGTCCGGGCGCTGCCGACCCTTTGAACGGTCAGATTTCACTTCCAGGCCCGCGACGGGGCTGCCGGGCTGGCCCATTGCCTTCGACGAGTTCAACCGCTACCTGCCTGCCGCCATGCGGATCCTGGATCTTCCCGAAAAGGGCTTCGCCGCGGTCAATCCAGACATGCAGGGCGGTCTGTTCGCGGCCGACAGGTACGCCTTGAGCGCGCCCACCCGCTTCGGCGAGAAATACCTGAACGACCTCAAGGCCTCACCCAACCTGCACCTGTTCGTGAACTGCAACCTGGTCGACATCGCCTACGACCGGGCGACAGCGGACGTGAAGCATCTAGTGGTGGCCGACTACCGGGGGACGCGCGCCAAGCTGAACGCCGGCCGCTACGTGCTGGCCATGGGCGCGCTCGAAAACGCACGCTTGCTGCTGAACAGCAGTTCGCTGCAGCCCGCGGGGCTGGAGGGCTTCAAGTGGGTGGGACGCGGCCTGATGGAGCACTTGAACGTCGAGCTCGGTACCTTCATGCCCGCAGAGGGCGTGGACGCCGTGGACCTGCAGTATTTCACCACCGACGCCCTGGTGACGCGCGAGGGCATCGGCCGGGGCAATGTCTCCTTCGGCCTGCTCCGGGAGGTGCAGTCCTATGGCCGCACCGCTGCTGTCAAGAATTTCATGAAGAACCTGGCCTGCGACATGGGCATCTCCGACAAGCTGCAGTTCATCAGCGAATTCAAATGCCCGGGCGCCGGCACTATCGGCACGCTGCTCGAGCAGTTCCCGAGTGCCCAGGGCAGCCGGGTGGAGCTCACCGCTACCCGGGACGCACTGGGCCTGCGCAAGGCCCGCATCGTCTGGACGCTGAGCCCTGAAGACACGAAAACCATCCGGCGCCTCGCCGTGAGCATGGCCAAGAATTTCGCGGCGGCCGGACTGGGGTTCGTCAAACTGCATCCTTCGATGACCGATACCAAGATTGAACTGCCCGTTTCCCCGCACGCGCACCACATGGGCACCACGCGCATGGCCAGCGGTCCTGCCTCGGGTGTGGTCGACGGCAACTGCAAGATGTTCGGCGTCCGCAACCTCTACGTCGCGGGCAGCAGCGTCTTCCCCACCGGTGGTGGCGGCAACCCGACGATGCCGTTGGTCCAGCTGGCCCTGCGCCTGTCGGACCACCTGCTTCAGACCAAGGCTGGCTGATCCGCCCCCGTTCCCGCTCCGGCGCGTACCCGCTCAGCACGTGGTGTGCCACCAGGCACGCTTGGAGAAGCGGTAGAACCAGCGCACCAGTCCGGGCAGCCGGTGCCGCACAAGACCGGGTTGCACGACCAAAGCCCGACAGACTGCTAGGCAGTGTCCGTCTCGGACGGTTTCTCGCGGCGACGGCGTTTCCAGGGCATGAACCTGCCCAGCAGTTCACCCCGGTTCAGCGCCCACTGAGTGCGTAGCAATTCCCATTGCAGACTGAGGCTGGCGCCGCCCACGAAGCGTTTGAAGGGGGCGCCGGTGAGGGTCTCGACGATCGTTTCTTCCATGTAGCCGCTGCCGCGGAACAGGGGGATTTCGTTGACGAAGAGGCCGACGGCTTCGGGGTCGATCTTCTGAAGCAGTCGCTTGGCCCGGCTGATTTCGCCTTTCTCGACGGCCTCGGCCTGCACCACCAGGAAAACCTGTCCCAGCACTTCGATCAGCATTTCAGCGTCGGCGCTGAGCAGGATGGGCGGCAGGTCGAAAAGAACGTATTCGTAATCGCTTTGCCAGTGGTCGAGGGCCTGGCGTAACCGGTCCAGCCGCTGCAGCCCGCCTGCGGTCTTGCCGCCAACGCCAACCACATCGAATAGGCTGCCTTCGTACTCGAAGCGGCGGATCACCGAGCCGGCGTCCAGGCCTTCGATCAGCAGTTCCGAGAGCCCGGGCCGATGCGTGTCAAAGGCTGGGAAAGGCGTGAATGTATTGGCCTCGATGACCAGTACGCGGGCCCCGAGTGTGGTCAGCGTGCGGGCGGTATCGAGTACGGTGGTGGTGGTGCCGCCGCGCGACTTGACGGAGGTGAAGGCGAAGTTGCTGCGCTGGCTGCGGGCCCGAAGTCGCATCAGGGTGGCCGTGAAGCGTCGGGACTGTTCTTCGGCATAGAGCCGGGTGGGCAGGTCCTCGCGCCGGATCTGCCAGCCGGCGGCGGGGATGCCAAGCAGATTTTCGGCCTCGTTCACGCTGCGGATGCGGCGGTCGAGCATGTCGATCACCACCGGCAACGCCAGGGCGGCGCCAAACGCTCCGAGGATCAGGCCGAGCAGAAGCTTGGTCTTGCCCGCGCCCGTTGGCTGTTCAGCCGGCAGGGCCGGGGTTACGAGGCGGACGAA
>CAZUSF010000001.1:15187-53527 GCA_964623355.1 uncultured Thiobacillus sp.
TCGGTCTCGGCCTTTTTCAGGCTGTCGCGCAGGTACGTGATCTCGGCCTCGGCGGGGGGGCGTGCCGGATGTTTTTCGGCCAGGCCATCCAGTTTCTGACTCAGCTCGGTGATGCGCTTGGTCGTTTCCGCGCGCAGGTTGATCAGGGTCATGTCACCCTGGCGCATTTGCAGCAGGGAATTGCCGAGGTTGGTGGGCAACTCCCGGTTGCTCAAAAAAGCTTGATAGATTCCCTCGGCGCGCCGGCGTTCGATTTCGGCATTGGTCAGTTTTTCCCGCAGGCCGGCAAGCAGGCGGTCATAGGGGTTCTCGGCGGCATCGGAGAAGGTGGTCAGGCCCAGACGCTCAGCGAGCCCGGAGCGCTTGAGCTCCATCGCGGTGATTTCCTCGCGCAGCTTCTTCGATTCTTCCCGCAGCACGTTGTAACGCTCGGACGAGCCGTAAATCTGTTCGGACTTCGCGGTCTCGAGAAACGAGACCATGATCGCGTTGATGATCGCATGCAGGCTCGCCTGCTCCTTGGGGCCGCCACTGAGCTTGACCCGGACCATGTAGGTGTCGGGGATGGCCCGGGTGACCAG
Organism: uncultured Thiobacillus sp.; assembly: GCA_964623355.1. Classification (GTDB taxonomy): domain Bacteria; phylum Pseudomonadota; class Gammaproteobacteria; order Burkholderiales; family Thiobacillaceae; genus PFJX01. Next base: position 15,769 of record CAZUSF010000001.1, read on the forward strand.
GATCCGCTGCAGTTTCTCGATGTACTCCCGCTGGGTCAGCGCGGCGGGGCGGGGATCGATGCCCTGCTTCTTGAGGATGGCCAGGGCCTGTTCCAGCACATCGTAGCGGGTGACCGAGTTCTGCAGGTGATTGACGAACTCCCGGTACTGCGAGTTCGACTGCAACTCCACCTCGGCATCGGTCTCCAGGTTCTTCATGTAGCGCGGCGCGACCTGGAAGATGGCCTCGGCGGAATAGATGCTGATTCCTTTGTTCCAGACCACTGGAAAGCCGAAGACCACGATCATGAAGAAGACCACTACGCTTACTTTGTAGTGGCGCTTCAGGCTGAGCAGCGGCTTGATGCCGATGCCGGGAAGGGTGGTCGTCTGTTCCATGTGTCGGGGCGATCAGGCCGGGTGCCGCATGGCGAGGTCGAGGATGTCTTCCTGGTCGGTCGTCAGGCCGTTATCGAGGCTGCGCGCATCGGCAAACAGCCAGGCGGTATCGGTGTGGCGGCCGTCGAGCACGGTGCCATCGGTGTCGGCGCAGTAGTGGCTGCCGACGATCTTGTCTTTGAAATAGGCATTGCCGCCGATGCGGGTGTGCTCCATAACCACGGTGCGCTCGACATGGGCGCCGCCCTCCACCACAGAGCCGGCGCCGATCAACACCGGTCCGACCAGACTGGCACCGTCCTGCACCTCGGCGCTGCCGCCAATGAACACCGGCGGCATGATCTTGACCCGGTCGAGGTCGATATTGACGTTTAGACCCATCCACACGCCTGGGCGTACCTCCCTGCCCGGGATGGCAAAGCCACGAATCTCGCCCTGAAGGGCCTTCATGCTGACCGCATGGAAATCCTGGGTGCGGCCGATGTCCAGCCACCGCCAGGGGGTGTCCAGGTTGAGGCCGTAAAGGCGCTCGCCTACCTCGGCAAGTTTTGGGAACAGCTCGCCGCCGATGTCGTAGGGGCCGTGCTCCGGGATCCAGCCGAGGATTTCCGGTTCAAACAGGTAGATGCCGGTGTTGACGAGGCGGCTTTTGGCCTCTTCCCGCTTGGGCTTTTCCTGGAATGCGGTGATGCGGCCATCGGCGTCCTGCACCACGACGCCGTAATTGCTGACTTCCTCCTCCGGCACCTCGCGCAGGGCGATGGTCGCCAGGGCCCTGTGCTCCCGATGGAAGCGCAGCAGCGCCTCGAAGTCGAGGTCGACGACGGCATCGCCACAGAGCACCGCAAAAGTTTTATCGAAGAAGCCGGAATGGTCATGAATCTTGCGGATGGCACCGGCGGAGCCGAGGGGGGCGTCGATCAGGGTGCCGTCTTCTTCGCGGCCCTCGAAGGAGTAGGCCATCTCGACGCCGAAGCGCTGGCCATCTCCGAAGTACTGCTCGATCCTCGGTGCCATGTAGCTGGTGTTGACCATGATCTGGTCAAATCCATAGTGGCGCAGGTGCTCGACCAGGAACTCCATGACCGGCTTGTTGACGATCGGGATCATCGGCTTGGGCAGGCTGTCGGTCAGGGGACGGACACGGGTGCCGCGGCCGGCAGCCAGGATCAGGGCTTTCATCATCAAGTCCTCGTGCACGTAGTGGTGATGGCATTACACCCGAACGGGGACTGACCGGTGTGGCGGGAGTGTGAATTTTTGGAAAACATGCGCCAACCGCTCACGGCGTTGGCGAAGTCCGCAGGCATCAAGTGAGTTGGAGGTCGATGAAAGCGGTCAGCGCGATATCGAGCGCCCGTATTCGCTCGTGGGTGGCCTCGACCGGGCCCGCGAGCCCGGCCTCCAGGTCTCGGGCGATGGCGGCCACTGCCTCGGCCCCGACGGTCGCCGCCGCCCCCTTGAGGGCGTGGACAGTGGTCTTGAGGGCGACGACATCCCCGGCCTGCAGTGCGTCGAGCAGGCGTGCACCATCGCCGGCGTGGTGTTCGATGAACAGGTTAATGGCGCGGGCCAGGGCCTCGTGGTCATCGAGAAAGCGGGCCTCGGCGGTCTCCGCCGGGCCTGCACCGGCAGTGTCCGCGCGCCGCGGTGGCAGCCAGCGGGTCAGGCAGCCCCAGAGCTCGTCATCGTCGAATGGCTTGCCCACGAAGTCGTTCATGCCGGCCGCCAGGCAGGCGGCCTGCTCCGCCTGGCTTATTCCCGCCGACAACCCCACCACAGGCAGCGTCATGCCCATGGCGCGTAGTCTGCGGGTCGCCTCGAGGCCATCCATTTGCGGCATCTGCACGTCCATCAGGATCAGGTCGGGGAGCCCGTCCATGGCCTCCAGCCGTTCGATCGCCGCAACCCCGTTCACCGCCAGGTCGGTGCGGATGCCGGCCCGGCGAAGCAGGCCGAGAATGACCATCTGGTTGACCGGGTTGTCCTCGACCACAAAGAGGAAAGCACCACGGAACTCCTGCGGGGGGGCGCTGGAAAGTCCAGCAGGCGGGGCCGAGTCGGGCGTTACCCGTTGCAGCGGAAACAGCATGCGGCGTAGGGCATTCGGGGTCAGGGGACGGGTGAGGCTACCGAGGCGGGCCGGGTCTGCCCAGGCGGGCCAGGAGGGCTCGTCATCGGCTACGCCATGCAGGTACAGACAGATCGGGGGCGAGGCCGGATCGATCCGGCCGGCGAGTGCGGCCTGGGCCGCCGTGCTACAGCCACTGTCGATAAGCACGACGTCCTCGGCGGCAAGGTGCCGGCCCCCCGTGTATTCGACCTGAAGCCCCGCTGCGGCAAGGTGTTCTGCGAGTGTTTCGGCGGTTTCCGTCGAACCGGCGAGCACCACGGCGTGTTTCGCCTGCGTCTGCGCTGGCGTGTCCGGACGCGGTGCCTCCTGGACGTGGAAGGGCAGGCGCAGGGTAAAGCGGCTGCCCTCGCCGGAGCGGCTGTCGACGCTCAGCGACCCGCCCATGCCCTCCGCTAGTTGGCGGACGATGACCAGCCCGAGCCCGGTGCCCCCGAACCGCCGCGTGGTGGTGGCGTCGGCCTGGGTAAACGGCTTGAACAGGCGGGCCAGGGTGTCGGCATCGATGCCGATACCGGTGTCGCTGACACTGAAGGCAATCCAGCTCAGGCCGTGGCTGTCGACTTCGGAGGCGAGCGACAGCTCGACGCGCCCCTGCTCGGTGAACTTCAGTGCGTTGGACAGCAGGTTTGACAGGCACTGGCCGATGCGCAGCCGGTCGCCGACCAATTGACGCGGGATATCCTTGGGCACCCGAAACAGCACCTCCAGTTTCGGGCCGGCGGGCATCTGGGTCGCGAGGGTGGCGAGCTCGTCGAGCAGTTCGTCGAGCATGAAGGCTAGGTGCTCGTACTCCATGCGCCCAGCCTCGATCTTGGCGTAGTCCAGCAAGTCGTTGAGGATCTGCAGCAGGCTGCGTCCCGACTGGGCAATTTTTTCCAGGTGATCGCGCTGGCTCGGCGACAGCTCTGTCATCAGCAGCAGTCGGCTGAGGCCGATGATGCCGTTCATGGGGGTGCGGATTTCGTGGCTGATGTTGGCGAGAAAGGCGCTCTTGGCCTGGCTGGCCGTCTCGGCGGCGGCGCGGGCCTGTTCCAGCTCGGCGGCTGCGGTGCGGGCCAGCGTAACGTCATCGAAGACGTGGAGGGTGTGGTGGTCATCGGCCTGGACCGAAGCCAGTTCGACAATCATGGGCTGACCGTCACGCCGTGACGTCGACCACTCCACCTGGGCAATGCCCTGTTCCCGTAGCAGTTCCAGGTGACGGTGCAGATGTCCCTCGCCGTCGTCCGGCAACAGGCCTGCCAGGTCGAGTCCAGGGATGTTCCGGGCATCGCAGCCGCAGATGCTCGCGGCGGCCGGGTTGGCGAGCTGGATACAGCCCTCGGCATCAGTCTCGAGAATGCCGTGCAGGGCATAGTTGAAATAGAGGCGCGCGCTCGCTTCGCGGCGGCAACGCTCGGCCTGGGCCGGCGCTAACTGGCCGAGCAGGGGCTCGAGCCGGGCGGCTAACTGGCGCCGCGTCTGCTCGGGCAGGCCCTCGAGGTCCATCCCGGTGAGCAGGGCCTCGCCACGGGCAAGCCAGTCCTGGATCGCCTCCGGTGCGGCAGGTAGCCTGGGTTGGCTCATGCGGTTGCCAGCCGGACCCGGATGTGGCTGAACAGTGTCAAGGGGCTGAACGGCTTGATGAAGTAGGCATTCGCGCCAAGGGCCATGGCCTGGTCGCGCACCTTGGAATCGCTCTGCCCGGTCAGGATGATGATGTAGGTGTCATTCATTTCGGGATCCTCGCGGATTGCCGCCAACACGTCCAGGCCGTCCAGTTCGCCCGGCATGATCAGGTCGAGGACGATGATTTCCGGATGCTCGCGGCGCGCGCAGTCCAGGCCATCCCGACCGTTGTCGCATTCCAGTACATGCAGGCTGCGCCCCAGAATGACCTTGTAGAGATGCCGGATAACCCGGTCGTCCTCGATGATCAGCACCTTATCCATGGTTCGTCCTCTCGTCCTGTGTGGTCCGCCCGTTGGCGCGGCGCATGCGCTTGCCCAGATGAATGCGGCATACCCAGGGTGCAGGAACGTCGTAGCGGACCTCGTCGACGCTGTTACGAATGATGAACAGCCCGAATCCCCCTTCGCTTTCGCCGCTGAAGTCCGGCTCGCTGTCCTGGGGTTCGAAGGCCTCGCTGCCGATATAGAAGAGTTCCAGCGCCATCCAGTCGGCACGGGTTCGCAGCCGGGCGTGCAGCACGCTTTCCGGCAAGATAGGCTCGGCATGGCGGATGACGTTGGTGGCGGCCTCGAACGCAGCGAGGATGAAGGCGGCGCTGTCGACCTCGGAAAATCCGGCGTCCTGCGTCTGTTTTTCGATCGACTGGCGCAGTGCTGCAAGACCGTCGAGCCGCCAGGGCAGGTTCAGGTCCGAACATTGGTTGACCTCCTCCATAAGCGGCCGGTGCTTCAGGGCAATGCAGGTTCGGTCATCGCTGGGGGGCTTGCGCTGTTCGAAGTCGTAGACCGCCATGCGCACCGACTGGACCAGCATCGTCATCGGGATGCTGCTGCGGTGCAGGTTCTGCACCAGGTCCGCGAGCCGCTCGCCCCCGAACATCTCGCCGTTTTCGTTCTGGGCTTCCGAGAAACCGTCGGAATACAGGAAAGCCAGCGTGTTCGGCGGAAACGCCAGGCGCTGCGCACTGTAGTACTCGTCTTCGATCACCCCGATAGGCAGATTGTCGCTGGTGAGCAGGCGGCAGCCCTCGTCGCCGACCAGGATGGTCTGCGTGTGCCCGGCGTCGACAAGCTCAATCTCGCCGATCGTCATGTCGACCCTGAGGTAGGCCAGGGTCACGAAACTTTCGAGTTCCACCAGGCGGGGAGTCAGGTTGCGGTGGATGTCATTGACCAGTGCCTCGATGTCGGGCGCAACGCCAGGCATATTCTGCAGCTGCAGAGCGCCCATCGAGCGGCTCATCTGCTGTTTCACGGCGGCCCCGATCAGGGCCGCGTTGATGCCCTTGCCCATCACGTCGCCGATGGACACATCGAAGCGGTCTTCGCTGATCTGCAGGAACTCGTAGAAATCGCCGTCGATGCCCTTCGAAGGCTCGGTGAAGGTGGCGAGACTGAGGGCCCCCTGGTTTTCGGGAACGTTCGCGAACAGGAGCGTGCGCTGGATGTTGTGGCCGATCGCCAGTTCACGGGCCCGGGCGCGGTCGAGGTCGAGCTGCACCGCGCGCTCGCTCTCGATCATTTTCTCCAGATTCATCCGGTACAGGTCAATCTGCTGTTCCTGGCGTTTCTGGTGGGTGATGTCGGTGCGGATGGCGATGTACTGCCTGGGCAGACCATCATCACCCATCATCGGCACGATGGTCGCTGCCAGCCATAAGAGATCGCCGTCCTTGCGGCGGTTGACGAGTATGCCGTGCCAGACCTCGCCGCGGCGGATGGTTGTCCACATTTCGCCATAGAAGGCTTTGTCGTGGAGGCCGGACTTGAGGATGCGGTGGTTCTGGCCGATCAGTTCATCCATGGCGTACTGGCTGGCCTGGCAGAACTTTTCGTTGGCGTAGGTGATAGTCCCCGCAGGGTCAGTGATGCTGACGATGGCATGCTCGTCGAGTGCGTATTGCTCCGCCGCCAGCTCGCTCACGGTCTGCTGCAGCATGGCCGAGGTGCGCTGCTGGTCGGCCTCCAGCTGCTTTTGGGCGCTGATGTCGCGCAGCGAGCCCAGGAAATACTGCTCACCGCCGCTCTTGAATGGCGCGATGCTCAGCTCGACCGGGAATTCCTCGCCGCTGCGGCGCAGCGCGGTCAGCTCGATGCGCTTGTTCAGGACCGAGCCGATGCCCGTGTTGAGGTAATGGCGCATTCCCCTGGCGTGGTTAGCCCGATGCGCATGCGGAACGATGATCTCGCCCATTTCGACACCGATCACCTCTTCATGGCGCCAGCCAAAGATCGTTTCGGCGGCTGGATTGAAGTCGACAATGCACCCCTTGGCGTCGATGGTGATCAGGGCGTCGAGCGAGGCCTTGAGGACGGCGCTTTTGCGAGCCTCGCTGTCCTGCAGGGTTTGGATTTGCCTGTCCAGGGCGCCCGAGGCCTCGTTGAGCGCATCGTGCAACTGGCGGATTTCGACGATCCAGCTCCGGCTGTTGCGGCGCGCACCGCGCAACTTGACGATGTCTGCCGCGAATTGCGCAGCGTGCTCGATCGCACGGCTGGTACGGCGCAGCACCCAGATGAGCAGCGCGCCGCTAGCCAGGCTGGAGAGCAGGATGGTGAACAGGGTGTCACGCCAGATGTTCCGGCGTATCGACTCCAGTTCCGCCATGCTGGTTCGGATGCGTATCCAGCCGATGGTTTCTCCACGGTTGATCGGCTTGGTGAGCAGGTAATCGCTGCCGTCATAGGCCTCGGGTCTGGTGGTGTCAAGCAGGGCATTCAGCGCGGCATAGCGGACTCGTCCCTCGTTCGCGGACCCGCGTACGACGCTAACCAGGATGCGCCCCTGTGCATCGGCCAGGGTGATTTCCTGCACCGCGCCGAGAATGACCAGGCCCAGGAGAGTTTCCTCCAGGGTGTCCAGGCGGCCGAGCAGTAGTTCGTTGGCTGACCCCGCCATGATGTTCTGGGAGAGGACGTGGGTGTCGCGCAGGATCGAGGCGTATTTCGCCTGGCTCTGCACATGGGCGCTGTAGCCGCCAAAGCCGAGCAGCACAGTGAGCAGGATGCCGTTGACGACCAGGGTGAGGTACAGCCAGAGGCGGAGGGGGGGGACGGTCATCAGGGGGCACATCCGGAACGTCGGGATGCTAGTCCTTTTCCAGGCTGACGTAGCGCTCAAGACCCAGTCGTGCCAGCGGCGCATAGTCGCCGTAGTCGGTGCGCCCGGGATTCGGTATCTGGATGTCTCGGAGCGCCGCGGCGAAGGCGGGGTCTTCGCCAAGCCGGAGGAAGGCATTCTGGACCGCCTCGCGGACCCTGGCCGGAACCCGGGGATGCGCGGCGACGGGATGCGGACTGGCTGGCGGTGTTTCATACAGGACACGCAGCATGCCTTGCATCTCCGGGCTTTCCTTCTCCAGGGTCTGGCGGATGGCACCGCCGGCCAGGGCACGGCCCGTCAGAACATGCCGGTAGACGTTGGAATGCGTGGTGAGATAGTTCGGCTTGAAGCGGACCTTCGCCACTTCGGTCAGCAGGGCGCGCATGTACAGCGAGGCGCCGAAGGCGTTCGGGGCGGGAAAGGCGATCTGGGCACCGTCCAGGTCCCCGAGGCTTCGGATGACGGCGTCCTTGCGCACCACGAGAATGCCGGTGAGCCGTTGTTTACGGTCATGAACGATGGGCAGGTAGCCGGCCGCCTTGTTGGCCATGACCACGTGGTAGGGGTTCATGTAGGCAAAATCCGGCTCGCCCTTGAGAAAGGCGGCCTCGAAGTCGGGGATCGTCAGGTAGTGTCGCAGTTGCAGGGTGATGCCCGCCTGCCTGCCAACTTCAGCCAGGATGGGCGTCCAGTCCCGGGAGATCAGCCCGGCGGGAAATTGCGGCACTACGGCCATGCTGTAGGTGGACCCGGCCTCGGTACGCTGGCCGGCCAGGGCCAGGCCGAGGGCCAGCGCTGACAGGAAGGAACGGCGGTTCATCGACGGGTCTCCCGAGTCGTTGGTCAGTAGGCAAACGCCTGCGTGCCAGAGCGTCGCCCCGTGGGGCGTACGCCTGGCAGCCTGTCGGGCTTTGGAATCGTCGGCTGCGCTCGTTTTGCAGCCGACGACCAAAGCCCGACCGGCTGCTAGAGGGCAGCTACGGCATCGTCGCGCGAATTATAAATGGCGAAGATGCGGTGCATACGAACCAGTTCGAACAGGGCCTGTACCGGCTTGCTCATGGCGAACAGCTTGAGCTGGCCGTCCTTGTTGTTCATGGTGCGCAGGCAAGACAGCAAGATCCCGAGGCCCGAACTGTCGACAAAGTTCAGGCTGCCCATGTCGATGAGCACGGCGTCGTGGTTTTCCAGGACGGGCAGCAGCTTTTCCTTGAAGGCCTTGCTGTTCCCGGCATCGAGGCTTTCAGCCTGGAGGGTGACGATGGCGGCCTGGCTTTCCTGCATCTTTTCGAGGGTGAATTGCATGGTGTTCTCCTATCAAACGTAACGGTGATGAATACTGGAGTCGTTCCCGGCGGGTTTGTCGGGAACCTGCTCTGGACAAGTCGAATCGGGTTGCGGACTGGGCATCGCGCGTCCGAAGTCGCGCAGAACGCGCCCGAGATAGCGGCGCAGCAGCGTGCGTCCCACGTGGCGCTCGCCCTGTTGGGCGGCAGCCAGTGCGTCGCTGGCGAATTGCTCGTCGGCATTCGCCGCCGCCGGGGCCGAGATCAGCATTTCGTTGAGCAGCCCGCAGCGGGTTTCGCCATAGAGTCGGCGCCAGTGATCCGGCAGTTGCCGGACCTCCTGGAGCCCGCGCAGGGTGGGGCCGACCAGGCGCACGTTGCCGCGCACCACCTCGGCCAGCCCGGGGTAGATGGTCTGGCAGAAGTGGCGCAGCCAGGGGCGCGGCGCCCGGGTGCGAAACACCTGTTGCGGCAGGACCAGGCGCAGGCGCACTTCGCCAGGCCCGGCCTGGCCGGTGCGGGGGACGGGCACATGGGCAAGGGCGACGTTGCCGTCCGTCTCCCCGCCGCCGAAGGCCAGGCTGAGCCGGTAGAGCGGGTAGAGGGCGGGGCGCAGCAGGTGGGCGAACCATTTTTCCCGCGGCGTGGCTTGCCCGAGACGGCCGGGAAGGCTGCAGAGCAGGTCGGAATCCACCACCTCGACCACGGTGTCGAGCCCGACGTGGGCCAGCCGGTTGCCGCCGGCCACCACCTTTTTGAGGTCGAGCGCATCGCCGACGTAGGTGTCGGGCAGCACGACGCAGTCCTCGAGGTGGGTGCCCTCGTCGACCTGGGCGCCGTCGCCGATCACCACGTTCGGGCCGATCGTGGCCCCTTTGGCGATCCGCACGTGGTTGCCCAGGCGCACTGGCGGCAGGATGCGCGCCGTCCGGGCAATGCGGCAGTTCCGCCCCTGGGTGAAGCTCTCCTCGCCGCTTTCCTGAAGCAGGGTGCGGCTGCTGGCGAGCAGCTCGGAAAGGGTGACGACACTTTGCACGGCCACGGCATGGAGCCTGAGGATGCGACTATTGGTGCGCAGCGCTTCGACGAAGTCGTCGCGGTAGGCGACTTCGGTCTGGCCGAGCAGCCATTCGCCGGAAAACAGCCCCCATCCTGTCCACGTCTGCATGCTCCCTTCCTGTCGGAAAACGCCGCTGCCGAGGGCGGTGGCCGGCTGGCTGCGGCAGGTCTCGAGCACCTCGGCGGACGGCAGCTGGCAGGGGTCCGCCAGCCAGTACTGCCGGTAGGTGTCGAGGCCGATCCGCCGCAGCAGCAGGCCGATCGTCTCCTCCGGCTGGCGGTAAATATAGTCGATACGACAACCCCAGCGCTCGCCGTCGCCGAGGAAACTGCGGTACGCCAGCGCATCATCGCCGGGAATGACCGTGATGGTGCGGCAACCCAGCCGGGCCAGCCGCTCAATTGTGCGTTGCAGCATGGGCTTATCCCCGAGGGGAAGAAGGCTGTTCGGGCTGCCCATGGCCGCTCCCTCGCGACCGGCTCCGGGCCAGTCGGCGAGCAGGATGGCGGAATCGGGCTGATAGTCAGTCGTCTCGTGTGGGTTCATGACGGCTCTCCATTCCGGGTCATGTTTGGGGGGGCGTCCGCGCCAGGCGCAGGCGGGCCAGCCCGGTACGGGCGAGGAACACCAGATTGCCAACCAGATAGCGGCGCCATAATCTTCCTGGCTCCTGGATCAGGCGAAACAGCCACTCGAGGCCGGACTGGCGCATCCATCGCGGCGCCCGGGGAATCCGGCCCGAATAGTAGTCGAACAGGCCGCCGACCCCGATCACCACGGTCGCTCCGGTGCTGTTCATGTGCTGGTTGATCCACTGCTCCTGCATGGGTGCGCCGAATGCCACCAGCAGCACATCCGGCCGGGCGGCGCGGATCATCCGCAGCAACCCGGGAAGCTCGCTCGGTCGGAAGTAGCCATGGTAGCTGCCGGCCAGCGTCACCCCGGGGTAGCGCGAGCGCATCCAGCGACCGACCGCCTCGGCGATGCCGGGACGCGCGCCGAGCAGGAACACCCGGTGGTTCTTGCCGGCCAGGGCCCCGCACAGGCGGGGAAAGAGGTCGGTGCCGTTGACGTTGTCGCGCACGGGCTGGTGCAGGATCTCGCCGGCGATGCGCATACCCGAGCCATCGACGAACACCCAGTCCGTGCCCTCCAGGGCCGCGCGATAGGCCGGGTCGCGGGCGGCGATGTTGGCGCAGTCGGCGTTGACGAAGGCCACTTTGGTGGGCTGCCGGGTTTCCACGGCCGACACGATGGCATCCACCGCTTCATCCAGCCCCAGGTTCACCAGGTCGATGCCGTGGATGGCGATGTGCGCCGGCACGCTGCGGGGGGCCATGTTCGCTTCCATCAGTAGGCTCCCCGGCCGCTGATCACGGCGGGAATGGTCTTCAGCAGCAGCTTGAGGTCTTCGCCCAGGCTCTGGCGATCGATGTAATCGACGTCCATGCGCAGTTGTTCCGGGAACGGGATGTCGGAGCGGCCCGAGACCTGCCAGGTGCAGGTGAGGCCGGGGATGACGTCGAGGCGTCGCCGGTCGTCCAGGCTGTAGCGGTCGACTTCCCGCACCAGCGCCGGGCGCGGGCCGACCAGCGACATGTCGCCCTTCAGCACGCACCAAAGCTGGGGCAGTTCGTCGATGCTGAACTTGCGGATGAAGCTACCGATCCAGGTGACTCGTGGATCATGCCGCATCTTGAAGGTGACGCCGGACCCGCCATGCACGTTGGCAGCCGCCAGTTTGGCCTGCGAGGCCTCGGCGTCGACCTGCATGGAGCGGAACTTGGGAAAGGGGAAGGTCTTTCCCCAGCGGCCCACCCGGGTTTGCCAGAAGAGTATCGGGCCGCCATCGGAGGCCTTGATCAGCAGGGCCACGAGCAGCAGCAGCGGCGCCGCCGCGAGCAGTGCCAGGAAGGCGACCGCGATGTCGAGGGCACGCTTGCCCAGGTCGCCGAATTGGCTGGCGATGCGCCAGGCCAGTCTCGCCAGGGTCTTGGCAGCACGGCGGCGTCCGGAGCGGCCGAGCCGTTGCTCGAGTTCGATCAGATCGCGTTCATCGAAGGTTTTGTGGGGCATCGCATTCACCGTTTGGGCTGGGCTGTGGAGCGCATTGGAGCAGAGCTGGCGGGGCGGGATGTGTCGCAACTGCAAACTCTTTGAAAAGGATGCCGGCAGGGAGATTGTGCGCCCGTGTCGAGCACCGGGATTCTGTGCGGGTCAGCCCCGCTTTGGCGGTGCATATCGAAGTGGATTGCCAAGTGGGTGTCGCTCGGGTTTTCCGAAAAGTTTTCAGTTCCGACACAAGTTCCCAGGTCGAATCGGCTGTAATGGCCGCACCTTCTTCATCAACAGTGTGCCCCGATGTCCATGCTTCACGAACCCTTGATCTGCATCTCGGCCAAGCATCAAACGCTCGCCCGGATCGGCTGCTGGTCATTCGAGGCCGAGCACCAGGCGCTCTCGCTGTCGCCGATGGCTTGCACCTTGATGGGGCTGGAGGCCGTCAGCGCGCAGGGTGCACACCTTGCCCGCAAAGCACTGAACGCAAGGGTGCATCCGCTTGACAGGGTGCGCGTCGAGCGCAACTGGCGCGAGGCCCTGCAAAGCGGGTCGTTCGACATGGAATACCGGCTTGAGGGGCCCGAGGATGCCTGGATTTGGGAGCGGGCTGATTTCACGCTCGACAGCGATGGCCGGTTGGTGGAGGGCGTTGGCATCTTGCAGGACGTCAGCCTGCATCGCCAGGGCATCAGCAGCAGCCTGGCGCGCGCCAGCCACGATGTGCTCACCGGCCTGCCGAACCGGGCCCTGCTGGCCGGGCACCTCGACCTCGTCCTGCCCCTGGCCCGGCGTAACGAGGCCATGGTGGGAGTACTGTTCATCGATCTCGACCGCTTCAAACAGGTGAACGACGTGTTCGGCCACGCCATGGGCGATGAGCTGTTGCGCCAGGTGTCGTCGCGCATGACCGACTGCCTGCGCGAATCCGACATGGTGGCCCGCCAGGGGGGCGACGAGTTCATCGTCGTCCTGCAGGAGATTGGCCACGAGAGCGATGCCGGCCTGGTGGCGCTCAAGCTTCTGGAAGCTCTTACCAGACCGTTTGATCTGCAGGGGATCGAGGCCCACATCGGCGGCAGCATCGGCATTTCGCTGTTTCCTGCCGACGGCCAGGACGCCGAAACCCTATTCCAGAATGCCGACCTTGCCATGTATCAGGCCAAGACGGCGGGCCGGGAAACGCTGCGCTTCTTTGAACCGGCCATGCGCGAGGATGCCGTGCGTCGCCACGACCTCGAGGTCGAGCTGCGCCATGCCCTGGCCAACCAGGAATTCATCCTCGAATATCAGCCCATCTACGACATGGTCTCCAACCTTCCCAGTTCGGTGGAGGCCCTGATTCGCTGGCAGCACCCAAGTCATGGTCGCATCGGCCCGGATGCCTTCATTCCGGCTGCAGAGGAGAACGGCCTGATTCGCGACATCGGTCAGTGGGTGGTTCTGGAGGTCTGCCGGCAGATGCATGCCTGGCAGGGCGAAGGGATCGACCTCCGGGTGAGCCTCAATGTTTCGAGCCGGCAGATTCCGGACGGCCTGCCCCTGGACTGGCTCAGGGAACAACTGGTCGCCCACGCGATCGAGCCGCAGCGCCTGGTGTTCGAGATCACCGAAGGCGTTCTGCTCAAGGATACCCCGGCGTCCCAGCGCTGGATCGATGGCGTCACGAAGTTGGGCATCCGCCTGGCCCTCGACGACTTCGGCACCGGCTACGCGTCGCTCGGCTTCCTGCGCCAATTCCGCATGGACCAACTGAAGATCGACCGCTCCTTTGTCATGGCCATGCCGGGCCAGTTGGGCCTGGTGAAGTCGATCATCGACATTGGCAACAATCTGGGCCTCGAGGTGACGGCAGAAGGGGTCGAGGATGCGGAGTGTCTGACGATGCTCGCCGAGCTCGGCTGTCACTCCGCCCAGGGCTTCCACCTTGCCCGGCCGATGCCGGCGATCGAGATTTCCAACCTGCTGAAAGCGTCATGCCCATGAACCGCCTCCGCACATTTTCCATCGACTTCACGAAGGAGCTCCAATGAACATCAAGCAGCTGATCCTCGCCATGACCATCGGTCTCGGGCTGATCCTGGCCACGCTGGCGCGCGCCGAGGTTGTCGCCGACTGGGGCACAGTAGTGACGCCCCTGACGACCGAGGCCACGTTTTCTTTTGAACAGTACGACATCACCAAAAATTTCACCCACCAGTACGGCTTTTCGCTCGAAGGCGAGGCGGGGGCCACCTACCAGGTGACCTTTACCTTCGATGCCTGCAAGAAAGGCTGCGGAAATCCCGACCTCTCCTATGGCATCTACAACGCCAATGGCGGGCTGATTGCCGACGCTTCCGGAACCGTCACCTTGTCGGCGGGAAACTACGTGTTCCAGGTCAAAGGCACGGGCATGGGCTCGGGTAACAGCCTCGATTACATGGGATCGGTCACGTTTTCGGCGACCGCCATGGTCTCGCCGGTGCCGGAGCCGAGTACCCTGTTGCTGACGTTGCCCGGCTTGGCGCTCGTCCATGTGATGATCCGCCGCCGCCGGCAAGCCCAGGCCGAGGACACGCTGGACCCCCGTTCCATTCCCCTGGGGCAGGGAGCCTGAGCATGTTTCGATCCGGCTTTGCCCTGGCTCTGGGCGTTCTGACCGTCCTGCCGATGCTGACCGCCTGCGGGCAGCCCTCGATTGAGGGGGATGCCACGCAGGTGATCGCCCGGGTCGATAACGCCGAGATTTCGATGTGGCAGTACAACCACGCCCTGCAACGGGCGGGAGTAACGCTCCCCTCGGTCGCCGTCAAAAAGGAACTGGCGGCCAAGCTGGTGGACCGCGAACTGGCCCTGCAGGCCGCCCTGGCGGCCAAGATGGATCGTCAGCCAGATGTCATGCTGCAACTGGAGGAGGCCCGCCGTGACGTCCTGGCCCGGGCCTGGGCCGAGCATACGGCGCGCGACGCCAGCCAGCCGACCGACAACATTGCCGCTCGCTATTTCAAGGACCATCCCGAATTGTTTGCGGAGCGGCGCATCTACCGGCTGCGTGAAGCCGCGCTACCCGCCGACCTCAAGCAGCTTGACGAAGTGAAGTCGCGCCTGGTGGCCGGCCTGTCCATGGACCAGGTCACCACCTGGCTGCGCGGCCAGCAGGTCAGCTTCAACGAGCAACGGGTGATCCGCGCCGCCGAGCAACTGCCCATTGAGGCACTGCCCCGCCTGCAGGCCGCCAGCGCCGGCCAGGTGGTGTTTTTCGAGACCCCGCGCGGCGTGCTGCTCTATCAGGTGCTCGGGGTCGAGTCGGCACCGGTGAGCTGGGAGAACGCGCGTCCGATCATCTTTGACTACCTGCGCAGGCAGGGGGGCAAGCGTGCCGTCCAGAATGAATCGGATCGCCTGCGCCAGGCCGCCCGCATTCAATACCTCGGTGAGTTTGCCGAGTTGTTTGCCGAGCCGCCGGCCAAGGGTGCGCCCTGATGACCACGCTGCGCGTGCCCCGCTTCCTGGCACCCTGGCGTAGCGTGCTGCCGGCCTGGCCGGTGCTGATCGGCCTGCTGGCGCTGTTCGGCTGGTCCTACCACGACTATGCGGGGGGCCTCTGGCAGCAACCGGAACAGGCCCATGCCCCGCTGGTGGCACTGGCCGCTGTCCTCCTGTTCTGGAAACTGGCGCCGGCCCTGGCGGCGCTGCCCCGGCTGCCTGCCACATGGGGCGGAAGCCTGCTGCTTGGGGCCGGGCTGACCCTGACGATTGCCGGTCATGGGTCTGACAGCCCCTTCCTGGTGCTGCTCTCGCAAATTCCGGTGCTGATGGGGCTGCTGCTGCTGCTCTGGGGCAGCAGGGCGCTCGGCCTGGCCTGGTTCCCCATCGCCTTTCTGCTCTTCATGGTGCCGCTGCCGGGCATCCTGATTGATGCCCTGACAGGACAGCTGAAGGAGTGGGTGTCGGTGCTGGCCGAGGAAATTCTCTATCGCCTGGGCTACCCGGTGGCCCGCAGCGGGGTGGTGCTGGGCATCGGCCAGTACCGGCTGCTGGTGGTAGACGCCTGCTCGGGCCTGCATTCGATGCTTTCCCTGTCTGCCCTGGGCACGCTCTACATCTACCTGATGCGGCGCCCGTCCTGGACGCACAACGTGCTGATGCTGACCAGCCTGCTGCCCATCGCCTTCATCGCCAATCTGGTGCGGGTGCTGCTTCTTGTCTTGGTGACCTACTACTTCGGCGACCACATGGGCCAGTGGCTGCACGATACGACCGGCATCGTGGTGTTCCTGGTCGCCCTGCTGCTCCTGTTCGGGGTCGATGCCCTGCTGGCGGGCCTGCTGGCCTGGATGTTCCGGAGGCCGAGATGAACATGACGTTCCTGCCCGCCTCCCGCCGTGCCTACGTGGTTGGCCTGGTGCTGCTGCTCGCCGCCGTGCTTGCCACACACCTGCAGCCCGTCCCGGAGCGCTACCCGGATGCCGCCGCCATCGATCTGGAGGCCATGATCCCGAGCCGCTTCGGGACCTGGCAGGACGATCCCTCGGGGCAACTGGCGCCCGTGCCGGCAGCTCTCTTGAGCAAGGTCGAAGCCGCCTACAGCCGCACGTTGACCCGCACCTATGTCGATGTCCAGGGGCGTCGGATCATGCTTTCCGTCGCCTACGGCAGCAACCAGCTCAGCGACCGGGTGCAGGCCCACCGCCCGGAATATTGCTATCGCGCCCAAGGATTCCAGGTCGGCAAGCCGAGCGACATCGCGTTGCAGACCATGGCCGGCGCGCTTCCCCTGCGCCGCCTGGTCGCAGCCCAGCCTGGCCGGAGTGAGCCGATCAGCTACTGGATGACCATCGGCGACCAGGCGCTGCTGCCCGGCTGGGGCCGCAAGCTGGCGCAGCTGCGCTACGGCCTGCGCGGCGAGATCCCCGATGGTCTGCTGGTGCGGGTCTCCTCGCTGTCGAACGATCCGGCCGAGGCCTACCACCTGCAGTCGCAGTTTCTCGAAGCGCTCCTTGCCAATGTCGACGACGCCACGCGAGCGCGTTTGCTAGGCTCGCGCAAGCCCACCCTTATTGGGAGATCCGCCGGATGATGCGCCCCAACCTGTTCCTGCTCAGCCAGGGCCGTCTGGACGCCGAGACGCGGGCCCGCACCATCGAGGAGATGA
The DNA here is from genome assembly GCA_964623355.1 of uncultured Thiobacillus sp. GTDB lineage: Bacteria > Pseudomonadota > Gammaproteobacteria > Burkholderiales > Thiobacillaceae > PFJX01. Next base: position 32,595 of record CAZUSF010000001.1, read on the forward strand.
TTGACGCCGCCGCCCTGAACCGCTTTCGGCGCGGCGAGATGCCGGTCCCGCTGCAGCGGATTCTCGTGGTGGCGGGTTCCCGTGCCGGCCCCGACGTGAAGGCGCTGCTGCACGCCCTGGACCGCTATCCGAGGTTGGCCGACCTGCACCTGCTCGACACCCGGGCGGGGTCGGCCGAGGAACTCGCCCGGCGGGTTGCCGGCATGGACCTGCTGCTGGTCATGCCCGGCGACATCAAGGGCGTCGAGGCCATCCATGCTGCCATGTCCGCAGGGATACCGGTGCTGCTGCCGGATGCCGCCATTCCGACCGACCTGGATTTTGTCCAGGATGGCATCAACGGATTTCGCTACCGGGCCGACGACCCGGACAGCCTGGCCCTGTGCCTGTTGGCCCTCGGTAGCCTCTCGAGCCGGATGGTCCAGGCCATTGTGGCGCGCGCCTACCAGACCCTGGCACAACGGCTGTCACCCGCCATCATCGACATGGGCCCGACCCGGGCTGGAGATGCAACATGAATCCGCTCGCCCTGAATGAAACATTCGCCCGCAGGCCCAAAAATGTTGGCAAGGTCCAGCGACAGCCGCACCGCGAATGGTGTTTTACGAACAAGGAGCCCGACATGACGCGCGAACGCCTCCTGTGCGTGGACGATGAGCCGCTCAACCTGTTACTGCTGGAAGACCTTCTGGGCGGCCAGTTTGATCTGGAAACCACGCAAAGCGGCGCCGAGGCCTTGTCGAGCCTGGGGAATGGCCGCCACTACGACCTGATCCTGCTCGACGTCATGATGCCCGGCATGGACGGGTTTGAAGTGTGCAGACAGATCAAGGCCGCCAACCCCGATCACATCCTGCACAAGCCTGGCCGGCACACCCCCGAAAATTGGGAAATCATGCAGCGCCACGCCGATTACGGCCAGGCCGCCATTACCCTGGCCGTGCGTGAACTGGGCGGCAACGCAGAAGATTTCCTGCGCGATGCCCGCGAGAGTGGGCACTGTCATCACGAAAATGGTATCGCTCCGGTTACCCGCAAGGTGTGGTCGGCGAGTCGATTCCGTTTTCCGCCCACCTCATGGCCGTGGCCGATGCCTATGACGCGCCGACGCGCTCATCGCCGAAGTCGGGAGCCGGTGATAACGCCATGGCACGTTGCTTGAGCGGTGTCGAGGGCCGACCTGGCGGGGCGGGATTCTCTTGGCACTGCTAAGTAATATTTGGTGCGATCGAGCCCGGATATTTCATAAATGCTCGCGCGCCATCGCTGGTTCCTTGTCCGCACTGGTAAGTTTCCCTCAGTCGGGCGTATGAATAACTACGCCGCTCCTTCGCGAAATTCCCATTGCAAACAAGGTCCGGCGCGATCATCACGCGAATTTATGAAACATCCGGGCTAGATGAAATTCAAAAATATGACGTAACCACTCAGGTGGTCATAACCAATTTATTTATTGGCAAAAACCCGTTCGACCTGAACTTGTCGAAGGCCCCAAGTTGATATGAAGCATGCGGCACGACAAGCTCGCGGCGAACAGGGTTCTATATCATTCAATGAGTTGCACGAGAATGCCCCACCTGAGTATTTACAATATGACAACAGTGACAACTAGCAGTACAGAACAGTGCTCCACCTCACGTTACAGAAAATGGAAGTGGTCAGTTATTGGCTACATGATTTTGTTGCACATGTTTTTGGCGATTTTGATCGTTAAGACGGATTTCATTCCAAGGGTGAAGGCAAAGCTGGGTGCAGCGGAAATTCCGAACCCGCACGTTATCAATATGGTTCGATACCACCAATGGATGGACTCGTCTGTTCCGGATAAGGCGACCATTTTTCTAGGGGATAGCATCACCCAGGGTTTGGCGACCGCCGCTGTGGCGCCCTACGCAATAAACTATGGGATCGGTACCCAGAATACGGCAGAACTTCTTGATGCCTTGCCGTCCTACCCGTCATTAAACCGCGCAGGTGTCATTTTCTTGGCAATTGGCATCAATGATTTTATCCGGGATAAGAAGTCAGGTTTGAGCGACAGGTACAGGGAGATTGTCGAGAGGCTGCCTGATCAAACGCCATTGATATGGAGTTCCGTGATGCCAACAGGATATGGAAATATTGCCTCTGCGGATATCGCCATGGCTAACGAAACCATCCGGTCGTTATGCGCAAATCGCGTAAACTGCATTTTTGTTGACACTTGGCACTTCCTCGCGGACGAGAATGGAAAAATGATTGCTTCACTCTTTCTTGAGGATGGCCTTCATCTTAGTCTAGGCGGCTATGCGGCGTGGATAGCCGCACTGAAGCAAGCCCTGCAGGATCGTGCCCACGCTGACGAGATCTTGGATGCGAATTAAGTGCATTCAGCCAGTTGCCACCTTGATTGCAAAGTATTTCCAGGCCGGGGCATGCGCATGGAAGGCAGGTGACATCGCAATCTTGCGCCGCTGGCAATTAAGGGTGACAGGGTCCTGAGGAAGCCGGCGTGATCGATCTGGGGCGCCTGCGCTGGCGCTATCGGCGCGGTATGCTGGAGCTGGACCTGGTGTTTGGCGAGTTTCTCGAACACGCTTATCAGAACCTTGATCGCTCGGCCCAGGCGGTCTTTTCGGCCTGGGAGGAGGAAGCGGAGCTGGTTTAGATGCGGTGAGGTGCAAACCGCATCATTCCGCTAAGGTCGTGGGCTGATGCGGTTCGCTCCGGCCTGTCCTGAGCCTGTCGAAGGGCTCACCACATCTACGAGTGGATTTTTTTAGCCATCGCCATTTCCGAAAATGGCGGTTTTACAGGCAGGGATCAGGAAGTCTGAATTTACAGGAGCTTGCATGACTGTCGCATCCAACCCCCTGGTGTCCGTGGTGGTCATCGGTCGCAACGAGGGCCCGCGTCTGGTGCGCTGCCTTGAGTCGATTGCGGCGATGCGCCAGCCTGGCTTCGGGGTCGAGGTGATTTACGTTGATTCGGACTCGACCGATGGCAGCCCGGAGCGCGCCGCCGAACTGGGGGCGCAGGTCATTCCGGTGCATCCCGAGCGGCCTTCTGCCGCGCTGGGCCGCAATGCCGGCTGGCAGGCCGCGCGGGGCGAATTCGTGCTGTTTCTTGACGGTGACACCGTGCTGCATCCCGATTTCGTGGTCACGGCGCTGGCGGCGATGAACGCGCCGGGGGTGGCGGTGGTCTGGGGGCACCGGCGTGAAATGCATCCTGAACACTCGCTCTACAACCGCGTGCTCGACCTGGACTGGGTCTATCCGCCCGGGCCGAGCGAGTTCTGCGGCGGCGATGCCCTGATGCGCCGTTCGGCGCTGGAAGCGGTGAACGGCTTCGATGCGACGCTGATCGCCGGCGAGGAGCCGGAACTGTGCCGCCGCATCCGTGCCCGTGGCCATATCATCCAGCACCTCGATGCGCCGATGACCCTGCACGACCTGGCCATCACCCGCTTCGCCGGCTACTGGAAACGGGCCTTCCGGGCCGGCCACGCCTATGCGGAAGTGGCCGGGCGCTACCGCCACAGCCCGGACCCCCTCTGGCTGGCTGACGCCCGCCGTAACCTGACGCGCGGCAGCCTGCTGCTGGCTAGCCCGCTGCTGCTACTGGCGGCCTTCCTCTGGGCACCCCTGTGGTTGCCCGTGCTCATGCTGCTGGCGGGCATCGCCGTGATCGCCCGCACGGCCTGGCGCTGCCGCTGGAAGAACGCCAACCGTCTCACCTGCCTGCTCTACGCTCTGCACTCGCAGTTCCAGCAGATCCCCATCCTGTTCGGCCAGATCAGCCAGCGCCGGGATGCTCGGCGTGGCCGTCAGCGCAGGCTGATCGAATACAAGGGAAACGCCTGACCGGTTGGGCCACTGTTTAGCAAAAGTTTTCACTCCCGACACAACCACCTGCCCGGCCTGGGCTTCAATACGCTCCATGACCCTGTCCTGGAGCGCCACATGACCTTCACCCTCGCCCTCAAGCCGACGCTGGCCGGCCTGCTTGGACCGCTGCTGCAACTGGGGTCTCGGTTCGAGCAGCGCTGGAGCCAGTTCTGGTCCTACGCCCACCTGGCCAGCCAGGTGCCCGGGCTCGATCCTTCCGTCGTCATCCTGGGCAAGCCCGAGCTGCACGGTACTCGGCATCTGCAGCTCGGGGGCGGCCTTTACCTCTACCGCGACCTGTATCTTGAGACCCGCGAATCGGGCTTCATCCGGATCGGCGATGGCGTGGTCATTTCGCGCGGCGTCCACCTGGTCGCCTTCGCTGGCATCGAGATCGGCGAGGGCAGCATGATCGGCGAGTACAGCAGCCTGCGCGACGCCAACCACCACTTCGGACCCGGGTTGTCGCCACGCCATTCCGGCCACGATGCCCGCCCGATCAAGGTCGGCCGCAACGTCTGGATCGGCCGTGGGGTCACCGTCCTGCCCGGGGTCACGATCGGTGACGGCGCGGTGATCGGGGCGAATGCGGTGGTCACCCGTGACGTGCCGGCCGGGTCGGTGGTGGCGGGCGTGCCGGCGCGCCCCTTGCATGCCGAGGTGGCCGCATGAACGCCGAGCGCATCCTCCTGGTGGCTTACCAGTGCGGGCCAGGCATGGGCTCGGTGTCGCAAATTGGCTGGGAGTGGTATCACCGGCTCGGCGCCAGCCATGCGCTGACCCTGGTAACCCATGTCCGCAACCGCCCCGCGCTGGAAGCGGCCGGCGCGCCGCTGCCCGGCACCGAGATCGTGTACATCGACACCGAATGGTTCGCCGGTCCGCTCTATCGCTTTGCCAAACGCCTCTTTCCACGGAGCGAGCATGGAGCCTTCCTGCTGGCCTCCATCGATTACTTCCCCTTCGAGTGGACCGCCCTGCGCCAACTGAAGCCGCGCCGCCAGGAATGGGACATCGTGCACCGCGTCACGCCGGTCTCCACCCAGGCCACCAGCCGCTGGCATGCGCTCGGGCTGCCGGTAGTGCTGGGGCCGTTCAACGGCAACGTGCCGCGCAACCCGGTCTTCCATGAATACCTCAGCCGCGAGGACACGGCCTGGTTCTATCCGGTGCGCGCCCTGTCGAAGCTGCCGGAACTGCTGTTCGGCGGTCACCGGAAGGCCGCGGCACTGCTGGCGGCGACGCTCGCCACGGCGCGTTCCTTCCCGCAGGCCTTGCGCCACAAGGTGCATCACTTCATCGAGAACGCCGTCGACCTTGAGCGTTTCATCGACACGCCCTGGCCCGCCAATCCCGGGCCGGGCGGCCCCCTCCGCATCCTCTTCACCGGCCGTCTGGTCCCGTTCAAGGCCCTGCATCTGCTGCTCGAGGCCGCGGCTCGCTTCCGGGTGGACCGCCCGGTGGAAATCGACGTGGTTGGTGACGGCCCGATGCGGGCGGTCTGGCAAGCCCGCGCCGAGGCGCTCGGCCTGGCCGATCGTGTGCGCTTTCATGGCAGCCTGCCCCTCGATGCCGTCGCTGACCACATGCGCCGCTGCCACGTCTTTTGCCTGCCGTCGGTGCGCGAATCCGGCGGCGCAGTGCTGCTTGAGGCGATGGCCAGCGCCCGCCCGGTAGTTGGCCTGGATTTTGGCGGCCCCGGCGAGCTCATCGACGACGAGGTCGGGGTCAAGCTGGCGATGCGTGACCCGGGCCAGGTGGTCGACGACCTGGCGACTGCCCTGGGAGATGCCTTCGACCGACCCGAGGTGTGGCGGCAACGCGGCCTCAACGGCCGGCGGCGCGTCGAAGCGCGCTATAGCTGGCCGGCGAAGATTGCCGATGCCGAGGTCATCTACCGCGGCGTCCTCGGACAAGGAGAACCGGCATGACTCACCAGGAAACGGGCCGCATCGACACCCCCGTCCGCCCGAAGCTGGCCTATCTGGTTAGCGAATACCCGGGGGTGTCGCACACGTTCATTCTGCGGGAGGTGCGTCGCCTGCGCGAGCTCGGCTTCGAGGTGGCCGTGGCGTCGATCAACGCGCCCTACCACGCCGCCAACATGACGGAGATCGAGCAGGACGAATTTGCCCGCACCTACTACGTCAAGCGCCACGGCCTGGCCGGTGCGCTGGCCGGCCATCTGTTCGGCCTGCGCCAGCCGCTGTCATGGCTGCGCGGACTGGCCTATGCCCTGCGGCTGTCCGGCTCCAACCCCAGGCAGATCGCCTTCGGCCTGTTCTATTTCACCGAGTCGCTGATGCTGGGCCGCTGGATGGCGAAGCAAGGCTTGCATCACCTGCACGTGCACTTTGCGACGGCGGCCGCCAAGGTCGGACTGATCCTCAAGCACACCCTGCCGGTCGGCCTGTCGATGACCGTACACGGGCCCGACGAATTCTATGACGCCCGCGGCGAATGGCTGCCGCAGAAACTCTGCGCCGCAGACTTCGTGGTCTGCATCAGCCGGTTCGCTCGCAGCCAGGTGATGAAGCTGACCCCGGCGCGCCACTGGCCGAAATTCGAGGTCTGCCAGCTCGGGGTCGATCCGGAACGTTTCCAGCCCGGCGCCGGCCGGCCCGATGGCGAGCCCTTCACTCTGCTCTGCGTCGGCCGCCTGGCCCCCGCCAAGGGCCAGCGCATCCTGATCGAGGCCGCCCGCCGGCTGGTCGACGAAGGGCGCGACTTACGCCTGGTCATGGTGGGGGACGGTCCGGATGCACCCGACCTCAAGGCGACGGTGGCCGCGTACGGGCTGGAGCGGCAGGTGCAGTTCACCGGCGCTCTCAACCAGAACGCGGTGCTCGAATGGTATGCCCGTGCCGATGCCTTTGCCTTGCCGAGCTTCGCCGAAGGCGTGCCGGTGGTGCTGATGGAGGCCATGGCTTGCGGCCTGCCCTGCGTCACCACCCGAATCACCGGCATTCCGGAACTGATCGAGGATGGCCGCGATGGCCTCCTGGTGACCCCATCCGACGACGAAGCCCTGGCCGCGGCACTGGCCAGGCTGATGGACGACCCGGCCCTGCGTGTCCGCCTTGGGTCAGCCGGTCGGGCGCGCGTGCAGGCCGATTACCATCTCGGACACAACGTCGATCGCCTGGCCGCCCTTTTCCAGCGTCGACTCGCGGAGGCCCAATGAACCCGATCCCAGACCTCAACCTGCTTTCCGGCCTTGGCCTGCTGTTCCTGGCCCTGACCTTGCCAGGCAGCCTCTACCTGGCGCTGCTCACCCTGGCCGGCAGCCTGCCGGCGCGGCGGGACACGGCCGCCCCCCTGCCCGGACTGCTGGCCATCGTCGTGCCGGCCCACGACGAGGCCTCTGGCATCGGCCGAACCGTCGCCAACCTGCTGGATGCATCGCGCCAGGATGGCCACTGCGAGGTCGTGGTGGTGGCGGACAATTGCAGCGACGACACGGCCGAGCGTGCCCACCAGGCAGGTGCCCGGGTGCTTGAGCGCCTGGATGCAGAGCGGCGAGGCAAGGGCTATGCCCTCGATTTCGCCTTCACCTCCCTGCTCGCTGAAGACTACGTCGCCTTCGTGGTGGTGGACGCCGACAGCGTGGTGGCCGAGGGTTTTCTCGACGCTATCCGGCGCAAGTTCGGGGCCGGTGCCGAAGCCCTGCAGACCCGCTACACCATGCTCAATGGCGACGAATCGCCACGCACCGGCCTGGCGGAGATCGCGTTGGCCGCCTACAACATCCTGCGCCTGCGTGGCCGCGACCGGCTGGGGCTGTCGGTCGGCATCCTCGGCAACGGCTTCGCGCTGCGCAGCGAACTGCTGCGCCAGGTGCCCTACACCGCCGATTCGGTGGTGGAGGACCTCGAGTATCAGATCTACCTGATCGCTGCCGGCCGGCGCGTACAGTTCGTCGATGTCACCGCAGTCGGCGGCGAGATTCCCACCGGCCAGAAAGGACGCGACATCCAGCGCGCCCGCTGGGAGGGCGGTCGCCTGCGCATGCTGATCGAGCAGGGGCCGAAGCTGGCCGGACAGGTCCTGCGCGGCCGCCTGCGCCTGCTGGAACCGCTGGCCGACCTGCTGCTGCTGCCTCTGGCCTACCACGTCATGCTCCTGCTCCTGGCGCTGCTGCTCCTGGCCCTGGGCGGCTGGGCTGCGGCCGCGCTGCTCGCGCTCTCTGGCCTTGGGCTGGTCGGCCTGCACCTCGTGGCGGCGGTGGCCGTTGGCAGGCTGCCCTGGTCGCGGCTGTGGCTGCTGGCCCGTATCCCGTTCTACCTGGCCTGGAAGCTGCGCATGATTCTGCCCATTCTGGCCAGCGCCCGGCGCGACAGCGCCTGGGTGCGCACCGACCGCACCGGTTCCTGACCGAACCCCACAGAACCCGAGGCCTGCCCATGAATACCGACACCTCCGTCGATGCCAGCGTCGTCATTGTCTCTTTCAACACCCGCGAGGTGCTGCACGCCTGCCTGACCCAGCTCTACGCGAGCCTTGGCACACGTCGCGTAGAGGTCATCGTGGTCGACAACGCTTCCCGCGACGACTCGGCAGGCATGGTGGCCGAGGACTTTCCCGATGTCCGCCTGGTGCGCAGCGCCGTCAACCTCGGCTTTGCCGCCGCAAACAACGTGGGCTTTCGCCTTGCCCAGGGCCGCTTTGTGGTGCTGCTCAACCCCGATGCGCTGATTGCCGACGGGGCTCTGGGCCTGGCCATCGACCGCATGGACGTTCATCCGGAGATCGGCATGGCCGGAGCGCGCCTGATCAATCGCGACGGCCACGACGAGCCGTCCGCACGGCTGTTTCCGTCATTGCTCAACGAGGTGCTGGTGCTCAGCGGCCTGGCCTGGAAGTATCCCAAGTCGCGCATCTTCGGCCGCTTCGACCGCACCTGGGCCGATCCCGCCGAGCCGGCCCAGGTGGACTGGGTCCCCGGTGCCTTCGCCATCATGCGCCACGAGGCCCTGAAGCAGGTAGGCGAATTCGACGAGCGCTTCTTCCTGTACTACGAGGAAGTCGACCTCTGCCGGCGCTTCAAGCAGCAGGGCTGGCAGATCTGGTACTGGCCGGACATCGTGGTACGGCACTGGGGCGGGGAGTCGTCGAAGACCGTCGAGAACGTCGAGTTCACGTCGAAGGGCTCACAGCTCACCCTGTGGCGCATGCGCAGTGGCCTGCTCTACTACCGCAAGCATCACGGCCGCTTGGTTACCGGGCTGGTGGCGGGCCTGGAATCGGGCTGGCACGGGTTGCGCGCCTTCAAGGCGCGGCTGTCGCCGAAGGCCTCCCCTGTCAAGGCTGAGGAATCGCGGCGCATCGCCAGCCTGATGCAGCAGGCCTGGCTGGAAACCGGTGGCGGGCAGGTCAGCCCCCCACGGCCTTGGTAGGCGTCACAAAGAGTTTGCAATGTTGTTCCCGTGCCTTCGCAATCGATGTGCCACCACGGTGTTCAATGAAGACTCCTACAACACCTCTGTGAGCCACTGATGTTCGACGCAATTCGTGAAGACTGGCGCACCTACGAGGGCGATTTCTCGCGTCAGGGGCTCTGGGTCATGATGGTGTATCGCTTTGGCCAGTGGCGCTACCGCATCCGTCCGCGCCTCCTGCGCAAGCCTTTCTCGCTGCTCTACAAGCTCATGCGGGTGTTCAGCCACATTCTGACCGGCATCGAGTTGCCCTGTGAGGCGCGTGTCGGGCGCCGCCTGCGCATCGAACACTTCGGCGGCATCATCGTCAGCGGTGACGCGGTGATCGGTGACGACGTGGTGATTCGCCAAGGCGTCACCATCGGCCTGAAGCGCACCCATGAGCGGGGCGCGCCGGTGATCGGCAACCGGGTCGACATCGGTGCCGGCGCCAAGCTGCTCGGTGCGATCACGATCGGCGATGACGCCGTCATCGGCGCCAACGCCGTGGTGATCAAGGACGTACCCGCAGGGGCCCTGGCCGTCGGCATCCCGGCGCGCATCATCCTGCGGCAGTGAGGCGCACATGCTCAGGCTGATATCCAAATTCATGGGCAGTGAGGCCACGCCTGTCCGCGTGAGGGTTGGTGGCCCCCATCCTGCTCCGGACATCCTGGAGCAGGACGAACGAAGTCCCTACGAAGTGATTTGCCACGGTCCGGTCATCGAGCGACTGCTGCGACGCCTGCTGGAGTCCGGAATTCCCCTCTGGGTGACGCCTCGTGCCCGATGCGAACCATTTGAGTCCCGTCTGCGCCACTTTGATGTCGAGCGAGGACAACTCCTGATCGCCCAGCGCTGGAATGAGGTCGACCACGAGGCGCTGCTCGAGGATGGCCATGTCAATCTGAGTGCCGAACTCGATGGCTCACCAATCTTCTTTACGCTCGACGTGCTGGGAGTGGAACAGCATGCGGGCACCCCGTGCTATCTGTTGGCAATCCCGTCCTGGGCCTTGCGGATGCAGATGCGCCAGTGCCTGCGCATTCCCCTGACGGCAAGCCCGGTGTCACGCCTTCTCGGCGTGCTGGATGACAGAACCCTGCTGGAAGCACGCCTGTTCGACATCAGCGAGGGGGGAGTCGGGTTCGTGATGGACGCGACCCTGGCACGGCATATCCAGATCGAAAGCCGGATCGAACAGGTTGACCTGGAATCTGCCCAAGGAAACCTGCCGGCACTCACTCTGGTGGTGCGCCACATCGACACGTTGCCCAGCGGCATGGTTGTGGTAGGGGCCGCCATCGTCGCGGCGACCGAGGTGCAACTCAACTCATTGAGGCGGCTGATCCTCTCCCTCCAGAAGACCTTGCTGCGGGTGAACTGAGCCACCCACCGGCCAAGGGGCTGCGGAGGCCGGAACGGATCAGGCTGATGGGGCGTCCACCCGCTCGATGCGATAGCCGTAGCCATAAACGGGGATGATCTGCCAGCCATTTTCGGGGCCAATTCCCAGCTTGCGGCGGATGCGGCTGACATGGGTGTCCACGGTGCGGGTGTCCACGTTGGCGTTCAGTCCCCAGAGTTTTTCAAGAAGATGCACCCGTGACAGGAGCTTTCCCGGATTCTGGAACATGTAACAGGCCAGTTCATATTCCTTCTGGGTGAGTTCGGCTGCCTTGCCCTGCAAGGCGATGCTGCGCAGGTCCTGATTGATTTCGTATTGCCCGAGCTGGATGACGGGCTGTGCCTTCGTCCTACGCGACAGCGACTCGATGCGAGCGAGAAGTTCCAGATACTTCGGCGGCTTCACGACATAGTCGTCGGCGCCGGCGCGCAACGCGGTCACCACATCGATCTCGCTGTCGCGGGAGGTGATGAAGATGACCGGCAGTTCCCATCCCAGGTTGCTGCGGACCCAGCGCAATGCCTCCTCGCCACTGCTCTCGGGCAGCACCCAGTCGATCAGCAGCAGACCAAAGCGGTCTTTTTTCAGGGCTTCGATGAAGTCATTCACCGAGACGAAGCAGGAACATGCGTGCTGCGCCGAGGAAAACCACAGCTTATAGAGTTCCTGCTGGGCAAGGTCATCTTCAAGAATGCCAATGTGCATACAGTCCAACAAATCGGTAACGGAATGTTTCAAGTGACATGATAGTTGCAGCAAAACATTGGCTACGTCAACAGAGTCATTTGTGAGGCCAAGAGTGCTGGAAAGACTGGGCTTGTGAACTCCCAAGGTCCGTTCGTAGCTGAATACCTGTCGCTCAAATGGCGTAAATCGTATGACCGCAGTGGCCGACCACCGGCCCGCCATGATGCAAGGATGAAGGTCTCTTCAACGCTCAACACCAGTCATTGATCGCGTTGAGCAGTCGAATGCATTCCTATGTTTAGCAAGCCGCGCTGTTTGGCGATACGGTTCATGCCATGAGCACCGCCAATGGCGACGAACAAGCGGTTCAGTACCTGATTGATTTCCGGCTCATAAGACCTTGCCAACCAGTGAACCCAGGTCGGTTTCTGTTTGAACACAATCAGTTCATGAGCATGGTCGAGGGGAAAACACAGCCTTTTGATTGCGCACGCTACGACCGCCATCCCTCTCCTGCCCACCAGTCCATGGTCAGCCCGGCCGGGCCGGCAACTGCGTCCAACACCGGCAGCAGAAATTCGCGCAGATCGGCTATCACGATGGCCAGTGGCATCGAATGCAGGGCATTCTTGCGAAGAAAGGCCTGCCACTGCTTTCCCTTCTGGTCGTCGTTGATGAACTCATCACTCAAGCCGATCGGCTGACCTTGGGGAAAAGCGGTACGCCTTCGCTCAAAGGTGGCCATGACTGCGAGCAACAAAACAGAACCATCAAAGTCAGAATGCTTGGCCAGCACCCACAGGTCAAAGAAATCCTTCATCCGGCTGTTCAGCATGCCGAGTGATGTCAGTGCTTCCAGTTTTTCCGCAACGACTGTGTAGCGGGGATAGACCCGAAGTTGCGGCGCGGGAAAGCCGGGCAGAATGATCGGATAAAGCGCATCCTCCGGACCGGGTACGACAGCATCGCCGAACCCGATATCAACCTGCACCGGGCAACGGGCACTATCCAGCATCCCCATCAGCGTGACCCGGACACCGGCATAGTTGGCTTCCTTCCTGATCTCGGTTGCTTTCACCGACTCTGGCTGAAACAGAATGCCGTCCTCGACCTCGATGTGGCAGATGCCCTGGAAAAGCTGTTCCAGATGTGGAATCTCGGCCGATCCAAAACCCAGGAAATCGGCGTCGTGGGTGGGACGATGCGGTACGTCGAACCACAGGTCGAACAGCAGTGCTCCCTTGAGCAGAAATTGGTCACGCTGCTCCGAAACGCTCATACGATAAAGCAACCTTTCCAATGCATACCGAGTTAGCAGCAGGTTGTAATCCAGCTTTTCGGCCCGAGCCTTGTTGAGGAGCCGATCCCTGATCGACGCCCCGATATTCCGAACGCTCAAGCCAGGCTCTCCAGGTATGGTCGCATCACGTTGGCGACGCGGCAGACCTTGGCGTAGCGCCAGATGTCATCGCTGGTCATTCGCTTCCCATGCCAGGCTTCGCGCAGCGCTTCCAGGGCAACATCTAGACCGATCTTGTTGCGGTACTTGAAGCAGTCAGCAACGGTCTTGGCGACGCCAGTGATGCGAACGGTCACGCCATCCACGACGTGCGCCTCGACCCCTTCGGTGAACGCTACACCGGAGAAGCGGACGATGCGTAGTGGCGGGTAGTCTAGCTTGGGTGCAATGGCTTTATTCTCGATGGCTAGCCAAACCTGGAACGGCGCTTGGGTCGTCAGGTTATGGAAACGGAGTGCCGAAAGTAGGCAGACGACCCCCTTGGGCACCCTGCGTGCCACCTCCGCCATCGATCCGTGGGCCGATACCTCTCGCCCAGGCAGCCCGTAGAGGCCACGCCCGACACGCTCAAGCTGCCCATGCCGGACAGCGCGGGTCAGTGAAATCCGGGGGATTCCCAGTGGGGCCAGATCACACGGGCGGACGAGCCCACTGGATCGCACCAGATTGATCAGCCTCTCGGCGGTAGTGTCCATGTCGACCATGGTGTTTCATAAAATAGGTATATGTCAATTAGTACCTATTTATCGGAACGGGCGATCTGCATTGGTTTTCACCTTGTCCATGCTCGCAACCCCAAAAATACCGAAACCGCATGACGGTTTTCTGCAAGCGACTACACAGCCCAGTTGGACATCATAAAAACCGACTCAGATAGGGGAGGGTAATCGCCATTTTTACACACCCCTGCAACACCTATTCCTCCTTGAAACCTGTGCTCGGCATCAGTCGAGCCTTTAACCAATGTGTCCGTGGGGACACAATTTCAAGGAGAAGTACCATGGGCATCACCAACACCGCCAACGAAGTTTCCAGCACTAATGTTCGCTACAGCGCCTTTCTCGGGATGCTGTACGTCAGCAGCACGGAGAACGAGGCCCTTATCAAGGAAGCCAAAATCCATGCTGGAGGCGAATCGGAAGTCAAGAAGGGCTTCCAGGGCAACAAGGGGGATTCCCCTTCCGCCAAGGCCATCGCCCTCCTTCGCGAGAAGGGCGTCACACCCTGCAAGGTCTCTGGTGTTTTAACCAGCGCTCGGGTCATTGAGCGGGATGTTGAAGGTCGTAAGACCCCGTACCTGAACGTGTCGCTCAAGGACGAGGATGGTCGTTATTACATCTCGATTGCCTTGGCCCAGTCTGGCGCCCAAATGCTGGCCCGCAAGATGGTGAACGCTGAACCCGGTGTCGAAACCGAGATCATGATGTTCGCTACCTACGGTCAGAAAGAGGGGGCTATGCGTGCGTATGCAAATCACGGAGCTACTGTGCGCCAGCATGGCAAGGAAGTTGTTTCGCTTGATCCGAAGGGTAGCTTGGTGCCGCAAGTCAACGCGGCGACGAAGGCTCTGAAGGATGCCGGCGTGGACGACAAGGAAACTATCGGCAAGCGTCGCCAGGCGGTCGAGCTTCAGTTTCATCTTGGTCTGATGACCGAGGTCGAGAAGAAGTTTTCTGACTTCTATGCCACACGGGAGATTCCCGCCAATGGCCATGAAGCCGGAACGGACGAGGTTCCGTTCACTGAAGACAGTGACGACATCCCGTTCTGATCCCTGATCCTGTAGTACCCCGACCCCGTCTGGTCTCTGACCGGCGGGGTTTTTCTTTGTTGAAAGACCGAAGCCCGCACAAGGCGGGCTTCGGCCTGTCCATCAGGCAGGATTTGGCTTGCGCCACATCCAGGCATCCTCCAGGACGGGAGGACGTGGGGTTCTCGATGCCTGTTCGAGTCCCTGTCGCGCGGGGGCGGGAAGCCCTGGAGAGTAGCCGCCGCCGCGCCGGCTTGTTCTGAATCTACTTGCGTTTCTTTTTGACGGTAGCCAACTGCTCGACAAATTCACTTTGCCGCGCCAACTTCTTTTTTGCTTCCTTGACCATGTGCTCATATCGCAACAGGGCGCTCAGGCGCGGGCGAATCAGTTCATTCTTCCAGCGCGTCACCGTGGGCTTCGATGCGCCTAGCAGGGTGGCAAGCTCCAGGCTATTTTCATACGGCACACCGAGTTCCTTGGCCCAACCAGCCAGTATCTCCGGCATCGATACGCCATCGAATTTCTGATGCGCGGCGCCCAGCGCATTGCCATTGTTACCCGCCAGATCGCGCGCCGACTTCATCACCCAGTCTGGAATGGTAGAGCGACCGTATTCATAGGATGACAGCCGTGGCATACCGATACCCAGGGCATCGGCAAACTCGGCCTGAGTCATCTCCAGTTCCATTCGACAATCCACCAGTTCCTGATTGTCAGGCGACAAGACCCGTTGCGACGGCGGCTTCTGCTGGATTACAGGCAAGCTCGCCTTTTCATTCATAAAGGTGGCCGACTCTCTTACGCAAGGCATCAACATGGTTTGCATGGCCTGCTTCGATCCTTTTTCAGGTTCATTCATGACCACATTATATAAACGACGCCTGATTTCCAATATACCAATACGTCTATCCATATCAATCAACACACTATCGTCGGGTGCGATCGGTGTATGTCGATCATCCTGATCTGGCGCCCGATCAGCCAAGTCTGAGGGCAGATCAGGAATCAAGTCCGATACGGCAATCTCCCGGACCTTGCCTCGCAACTGGAACGCTGTGTTTCTGGCGATCACCAAAAGATAGGGCTCCAGTGCCACCCCCGGCTCGTAGTTGTACAGCACCGATTTTTCAAAAATCAGCCAGAGTTCCTGCACGAGGTCGTTGGCATCCACCCCGCCCACCTTCCACGCAGTCACCTTGGCCAATCGTCTGAGCAATGGGTACACCGTGTCGGCCAGGGCATCTCGCGTGAGCTGGCCGGCACGAAACTGTAGCAGGGCATCAACCGGGTTCACCGCCAGTCACCGTGGTCGTAGGGCGCCGTTCTCAATGTGCTCGGGGAATTCGCTTCGCCGGTGAAGACCAGGCTGCTTCCTGGATCAAATCTCCCATCTGCGTGAGTTGCTCGCGCAAGAGATTTCGGTAGCCTCCCTCCTGGATGTAGCTGTCCGCCAGCATTGCCAAGGTGACCAGGCAGATTTCATGCGCATGCACCGGATAACGTGAGATCGCCGATTCGGCGCGTTGCATCAGATCTCCGGGACTTATTTCTGCCCCCCCCTGTTCACCTTGAATACCCATCGTCTCGGCAGCCACTGCCACGATGTAGGGTATGTCTTCAAATTGTGTGACGTATTCGTCTGGATTGACCTTCTTCACTGCCTTTTCTCCTGATAACCGCCCTTTTCGACAGTGCTTTGAGTTTGCTGGGTTGCCTCTTCGATGCGCAGGCAAAGAAACAGGCCGCTGCCGCCGCGCACCCAGCGCGCCCCATCGTCTTGCGGTAAATCGCATCCGACCAGCACCTCCCAGCCCCCAGCCAGTGGAACGCGGGATTTGAGGGTGTTCAGCGCGAAACAGGCCCAGACACCATCCTGGTCAGTCCGATCTTTGAAGGGGGGCGGCTCGCTGCTGGTCATTGCAAGCCTCAGCGCTTGAATGGCCCCTTCGATGCCCTCCGCATCCAGGGGAATCCCGTTTCCAGGTTTGCCTGCTGCAGAGGATTGCACCGACTCTACGAATTCCGGCTTACCGGATTTGTTGATCGCCCGATGCTCGCCGAAGCCACAGCCAAGAATCTGTGGCGGGTACTTGCAATCGAGCATGGCGGCAATGGCAGGTAACGCCGTCGCCTTGAAAATCAGGGTGAAACCCCAGTTCTGCACGATTTTGCCGCCGGTCCCATGCATCGCCATCTTGAACAGCGCGCTCTTCTCGCTGAATTCGAGGCCATCGTGATGCTGATACAGCAACCCTGAGCGGGCAAGCCTCGCAAGCAGCAACCGGGTAAAGGGCGACATCTGCCCTCGCCCAGGTTGCTCGGTCAGGCGAGGCGCATTGAGCGCGCTGGCAAGCGCCGTCCTGAGTCCGGCATCGTTCACATAAACCCACTCGCCGTGCTTGAACCCCACCCGCATGGCCTTGTTGTTTCCATTGATGCGGCCGGGTTCCAGCAGCAAGGCCTCAAACTGATCCCAGGCCCAGCCCTCGTTCTCATCAGCCGGGGCCGAATCGACCGAGGTAGAAGCCAACGAGGTCTGGGAAGGAGTCACCGGTACAGGTGCAGGTGCAGGTCCGGGTGCCGGTATCGCTTCGCTGCTGCCAATAGCGGCCATTGTCTGATCGGGGATAGACAGTGGCGAATGCGCCGCGCCCTCCTCGAACGTCCGCTCATCAAGCCAGCCAGGCAAGGTGTCGATGTCCTCATACATGGCGGCCACGTTCCGTTCACCCTCGGCCATGCCGGTACGAATATCGGCGGCAATCAACAACTCGGTCAGTGCGCGCGTTCTGTCGTCCGCCCACAACGGCAGGCTGTTGATGTGGTGGTAGAACGACAGCGCCAGGTTGAGCGCATCACGATCCGCCTTCGGGAGCGCCCAGAATTCGTCCAGGGTGATCAGGATCTTGCCGCCCTCGGTATCGTGATAAGGCCTGACTTCCTCCACCAGCCCATCCTGGCGCTCCCGGTAGCAGGTGATCTTGCCGATGTCGTGGGCGAACCCGGCGATCGGAATCAACGGGTCCGTCGCGTCGAAGCGGAAGGTAGCGTCAATCAACGGGAAGACGGTCTGACCCTTCTTGTTCTTGTGCCCGTCGTAGCGCCAGGACGGCGCCATGTTCAGGATCGTCGCCAGCACATTGAGGGAATGCTGCTTCAACGTCGCGCCGCCATGCCCGCCGGGTACCGGTGAAGCTGGCAACACGGCGCGCGCCAGGTAAATTTCCATCACCGCTTGCATCAGCCTTGCATGAGCAGGATATGCGGCCTGGTAGGCACTGAACCAGGCCGAATACGTCACAGGCAGGAAGATTTTGCCGCAAGGTACCCTGGCTGGCGGTGGCGCCCCACGCGGAAAGTTGCCCAGCGAAATGACTAACCCACGCCGCCGGTCACCCGATTTCAGGTCATGCTGTTTGTTAGTGCGTAAAACTGCCAGCCAGACGACCAAAGCGAGCACACCCCAGAACACCCCAACCAGCACGATCCCAAGTCCTTTCAAGGCATAGACAGGGATTTCATGGAGAAGGACGGGAGAAAAGATAGCCAGCACCATGTACCAGAACAGGGTGACGATGACGAAAGACGAAAGTAGCGGGTTCTTCATGGAATCTGGTCCGACCACTTGAAGCGCGACCGTGAGGACGGCGACAACATGGAGGGATTACGCCCCGTGAACCACCAGAAGCCGCTCCAGAGTGCGACATAGCCGTGCTCTTCGAGGCCTTCCATTGCAGCCTGCGCGCGCACGCGTGCCATCTTGTGCATCAACCGATCAAGCAGGATATCGGCGCGGATGCCCGGCCAGAACCACACTGTCCTGGCCGCATCCAGTTCCTCATCACCAAAGTGATAAAGGATCTCGCAGGCCAGCAACTCCGGGAGCGGCGTCGCCAGAAAGGGCAACGGCTTCGACAAAATGATCTGCCGGATATAGAGCTGATACAGCGCACGGACCTGGATGACATGTGACCGCGCCCCAAGCGCGCGGCAACACAGTGGAAAGTCCAGCCCCAGCTTGTTCAGGGTTCCCGGCACAAAAACCCACTCGATCGCTTTGTCGCGCGCGGCCGGCTTGGTGTTGACGTTGCAGCACAGGCGAACCTGGTCGCGCAGGGAGGTGAAGGCAATGCGCTCCTCTTCCTCCAGGTAATCTTCTTCCGTCACTTCCGGCGTTTCCAGATAACGGGGCGCCGTGCCGTCCTCCAGGTTGGTGACATCGGCAATATCGTCATCCACGATGTGCAGCGACGGGTCGCCGAACAGGCCGGACTCGACCAGGTCCCAGAGCGCTTCGTCGTCTCGCACAGGGGCTTTCAGCTTTTGCCGAGTTCCTGGCGATCGGCCCCGGAGAGGTAGCTATCCGCTCGCCGAAACAGGTCGATGCCCTGGGCAAAGCGGGGCCGGTAATGGTTGAGTTTCACTTTCCCGATCTCGCAGGCGACGGACTCCGGCACGCTGATCATCGGGATGCGTACGTGATACACGTTATTTCCGCCAAAGGTGACGATGGCTTCGCCTTTGTCCAATGCCTTCAGATCATCGGGAGAAACCTTGTAGGACTCGTCCTCCCGCTCCTGGATGGCCAGGCCGCTGCCCTGACTGACGCCGCCATCAGGTGAAGCATTCGCGGTCTTCGCCGATGCCGACTGGCTGCCGGTGAACGACAGCGAGCTGATGACCGCCTTTTCCAGGCCGATGAGGTCTGCGGCCTCTTCTGCGGTTTCCTGGGTACCAAGCTTGAAGAACGTCTTGGTCCAGGTATTGCCGATGACCATCTCCTTCAACTCTGGGCTGACCGATTCCAGGTTAGCCAGGGTCTGCACTGCCGGCAACAGGCAGATATGCGCGCTGCGTGCCTGTTCAAACATGCGACTCCAGGACGCGTTGACGTAGGAACCGGCTTCGTCGAAGAAACACAGGTAGGGCGGCCATGGCTTTACGGTTTCCGGGAGTCGCTGCACCCAGGAGATCGCTGTCCGCAGGTCGCCCACCACCATCTTGCCGAAGTTCTGTGCCGCCACGTCCTTCCCCATCGTCGGCAGCATCACGTAGACGATCTTGTTGCGCTTGATAGCCTCGAACAGATCCACCTCGGGGGTGTAGGTGTTCATCACCTGGCCGAACTTGCCGGTGCCGAACATGAACATCCGCCCGCCTACGCCACCGAAGGTTTCCTTGAGCCGCTTGATGTCGATGCTGGAAACCCCCTCTTTGTTGACGCTGCGGTATTGATCGAGGAACAGCTTCAGATTGGTTTTTTCGGGCGAAGGCGGAACCCGGTTTTCCAGATAGGCCAGCGCTTTCTGGCTCATCAGCAGGATGGTCAGGTCGATGAAGTTGTAGGACAGCTTCGCCCGGTTCAATGCGGCGATCAGCGTGGCCACGCCCTGGTTGGCGGATTGCTTGTAGTGGTCGGCGCCGGGATTGTTCTCCGTGGAAGGAATGAGGGACAGAATTCGCGCAGATACCTCATCCGGGTCGCCGTAAAGGATGGGGTTGTAAGTGTTCGAGAGCTCGGGTTCACCTGGATTGATGACCAGCAAGTCATGCGACCGGCCAGCCCAGGCACAGTAGGCGTGGAGCGTCTCCAGTTCCTCGATGTTGAGCTTGCCGTCGATGAAGATCAGTCCGCCACCGTTGGCGATCTGCTGAAACATGAGCAGCCGGCCGAGGACGGTTTTACCGACTCCGGACTGCCCCACGATGAAGCCATGCCGCATCAGATCCTCGTAAGGAAGGATGAGCGGTTTGCCGGTGTCGGCGAGGTAGCCGACCAACAACCCTTCGGCATGCTCCCGCACCAATGCTTCATAAGGCAGATTGGCGGAACGCAGCTTGAGTTCTGACTTGAAGAGCCCTTGCTCAGCCCACGGTTGCAGTGCCTTTGAAGCCAGCCAAAAGCCGCCCAGTGCCGCACCAGCGTAACCGCCAGCCAAGGAAAAACCAGCAGGCAGAAACCCGGCCAGATAGGGGTGGGTGGCGAACAGGCCGGCCGAGATGACCGCGAGCGAGAAGGCATCCTGCATTCCACCCAGCCGCATCCGCTGAAAATCCTTGAATGAAATCATTGTAAATATACCGTTGCATGTGCATATAATTTATCACGGTAATCAAGAAGTCAGGAAGGTGCAGACATGGCGATGCCAGATTGGGCTCCATCGTTCACATTGAACGAGTTGTACGAGATCAGCGATGCGGTCATGCCCGTGTTGCGTTGCTACCTGGAAGACGGTGACCCAGAGCAGCATGAACACCAGTACGGAAGTGTTTCGACCCTGCTGGAAATCGTCCGAAAGCTGAACATCAGCTTTGCGAAAAGTAGTGGCGTGCGTCGGGGAAACGAGTTGCCTGACTGGTTTCCGCAACTTGAACGACAGGTTTGCCAGTTCCGGGAGCGAGTAATCGAGATGGCCCATCAGGCTCAGGCGAGTGAGAGCTACGCCTGGGATTACTGGAAAACGAAGGCGCTGGCCGCTGGTGTTGCCGGAAACCTGGC
>CAZUSF010000002.1:0-13516 GCA_964623355.1 uncultured Thiobacillus sp.
TTTAACAAATAAACACCTAACATCGCTAAGATTAACAAACCGCTTGCCGTTGTTTTCCAATTTTTTATGATAAAGTTTTTCATATTTTAATGCTTTTTATACAATGATTTTTATCTAATTTATTTAGCAACCAAACCAAACGTTTGCCTGTTTTTGTGAGCGTTTTTAGCTGTTCATTTTTGCCAAGTGCGCTTGATACCGTTTCTTCATTTTGCCCAAAATGGTAGCCAAATTCTGTTCTTAAAAATTTATTCCAAAGTGTTCTAAATTCTCGGTTAGCAAACTTGTCCAAACTAACTGCCGAACTTTTAAAATAACCTTTTTTGTTCTCTACTATAAAGTAATTAATTACGGTTAAAGGCAAAAAAAGCAGGTAGGCGATTGTGAAAAGTAAAGCGCCCATTACTCGCTAAATTCCCAATCGCTTGGCATTAGTTTATAAATAGTTTGTCCGTTTAGGTAAACATTTACTTGCGTATCAAACATTAAGGCAATTTTTAATTTATGCCAATCGCGTTGCGTTTTGGACATATTTTTTGTTTCTTCTATAAATTGTTCGTTTGCAAAAAGATAAGCATCCAAAGCATCTACTTCCATATTGCTGAAAAAATGATTTTCGGCTTTATAAATGGTTTTAACACCATCAACCCAAACCCAATCGTGAACCAATAATTCTATCCCTTCTTTTGTGGTTGCGTATGAATGGATTTCAATTTCAACAAAGGAACTTTTAACGCCTCTATCCTGATAATCTATTGCTTGTTTTGTACGTATCATAATATATATTTTTAATAAACCTCCATTTTAATTCCTGTTGCTGTTCTGTATTCCATACCAGCAGTTAAACCACCAGCCAAAGCACTTGCATTGTCTGCGTAAACTGGCGTGCCAATTCTCTTATAATTTCCATCTTCATCAAATTCTGCTCTAACGGTTTCAAGTTGCATATCTGTTCCCGATACAGTTTTTTGACCAGTAACAATTTGGTATCTGCTTTTACCAGTTCCTTTACCAGTACCAGCTTTATTTATTAAAGTACCACCATCTAAATTAATTGCGCCAATTGAATCATTATTTTGTAAATAAATATCTTCATTAAAAACACAAGCATATACATCACCACTGTTCTTTATTGTTCCTCCTCTATATTGTTTTATCCCTTGATTTAAAGCGATAAATGCAGCACCGCCATTAGAGAAATATATATCTTGACCTGAACCAAAAGCATATATATTGTTATTTACAGTAGAACCACACATCCCTCTAACTACTGCTACAACAGTAGATTGGAAAACATTAAAATTTCCTATGCTGTTTGTTTGTTTATAAATAATACCGGTAGCATAAGCAAACATATGTCCATTAGAATAACAAATAGCAGTCCAAGCCAGTACCGATTGACCAAGCGTAACAAAATTACCTGCTCCGCCTGTTTGCATATAAATTCCATCTCCTTGTGCTACTGCGTAAATATCTCCATTTGTATTAGCTTCTATACCTTGCCAGTTTCGTGCCCCTTGCCCTAATCCAACAAATGACCCAACGCCTCCTGTTTGTTTTTGTATGTCTCCAATGTATTGGCAAACATAAACATCGCCATTCGGCGCAACTGTAATTCCTTGTGGCGTGCCTCCTGGATTATTAACTTGTGAAACAAAAGCGCCTACACCGCCTGTTTGTTTGTATAGATTACCTCCTTGAGTTACTGCTAAAATATCTCCACTCGGTGTCGTGGCCATATCATACCAATCTCTTGAAACTTCATAAGTACGTAAAAAGGCAGTATTCAACTGATAATTAATAGTTTTACCTGCTGATATAATTAAATCACGCCCAACCGTTGTTGAGTTTGATAATTCAATACCAATTTCTCTATTATATTGATTACCTAACGTAATATCTTTTAAAGGTGAATTTACTGTTCCAATCCCTAAATAAGTTCCAGTATCCCATAATCTCGAAACTACTCCCGTCGTAGCGGTTCCAAATTTTACTAAGTAGTTTACAACCCCACTCATTTGAGCAATAATATCAGAAGTCATTGCAACAGTACCGTCTTTGTTTGGTAAAGTATAAGTTCTTGCTGCTGTATTTGCGTTGGTAAAAAATGAAGTGAAAGTATTGGCAACGTTTCTTAAACCAAACTTACCAGCTAAAAAAGTTTTAAGCCCACTAACATTCTGAATAGTTGACATAAACATATCATCTGTTGTAGTTGAGCCGTCAATTGTCCACGTATCAATTGCTGTTTTTACCAATATTACTGTTTGCCCAATAATTAACGTTAAAGGAGAAGCACTTATAACTGTCAATCCTGTAGTTACCAGTGTTACAACTCCTGCACCACTTTGCGTTACTTCAATCTTACTGCCTATTGGAATATCTACCGTTGCATTGGTTGGTATGGTTGCTGTTACGGCTGTTGCGCTTGTGAATATTACTTTTTTAGCAACATCGGTTAAAAGGAATTGATAGGTTGTTGCGGGTACGGTAACGATACCTAATGTTGAAGAACCGCCAACAATCAAATCACCACTTCCTAAAACACTTTCGCCATTTATCGTTTTAATATTTGTGGCACTTACTAAAGTTGCCTGCTTGCCGTTTACAGTTGTAACTAAATCACTTATCTGTTTTTGCAGTTTACCAAAACCAATTAAAATAGTATCGGTTGCAACAACGGCTGTGCCTGTTAAAAAGGAAATACCTGTTAAAACAGTTGCTAAAACACCAACGCCTGCGGGATGTGTATGGCTTGTAATTTCGCCAATTAGTTTTGCTTCAATATTAGCCTTTGTTAAATTGGCTAACCATCGAGCAACAGTAAAATACAAATTACTTGTACCTTCTGGCAGTTCATCGGTATTTGTTGCGCCACTACCACCAACCGCATTAGGAATCCAAACGCTTTCTTCAACATCCCAATTATAGTTTAAAACATCGGTTGCGCCAACTACATTCACTTGTGCATAATCGCCTGCTTCGCCTGTTGGGTTCGCTGCAACTAAAGCGGCAAATGTTAAATAAACACCTTTAAAGTGTTGGTTGTAATCGGCTGTGTTTAGTTTTAAATTTAAAGCTGTTTGTGTTGCTATAGAAACGGGTTTATTTGCGTCGCTTGTATTACTCGCATTACCTAATCCTACTTGCGCTTTAGTAACGTTATGAGGATTTGCGTAGTTTGTTAAATGTGCTATTAAGTTTGCACCGTTTGTGGTTATCCAACTTATAGAACTATTCCAAGATGAAACCACAATGCTTGTAATAGCATTTAAAACGCTTAAATTTGTGTGTGTGTGATCCGCTACTATATTAATATCTTTACGAACTACTTTAATATCTAATTCACCGCTTTTAACCGTACAATTCGCATCTGATAAAACAAATATTTCACCCGGATAGTCTTTAATATCTAACGTATCAATGCTAAAATCTCGCGTTGGGTTAACTTTAATACTTCCCGCAACCTTTAAACTGCCGTTATATACTTGTTTTGTTACGGGAAAATCCGATTCAATCCCTAATTTTATGTAAATTTGAAACTCTTGATTTGCTACGCTTGTGGTTATTTCAATAGCGGGTATAATAGTTATTAAATCCCCTATTGAAGTTTGAGAAAAGTCCAATTGGTTTAATACCGTATCCCACATTGACGTAACGCCGTAAGGAGCGTTTAAAACGTTTGTAGTGTCGTCTAAGGTGTCGTTTGTTATTTTCTTTTCTACGCCCTCTGAAACAATTAAAGGTATTGATTGTGTCGCTAAATCTACATAATGAAACGAACCAACAGAGCTAAACATTTCAACGGGTTTGTTTTTAATGTAATCCGCTTGTGTAGTGTCGGCTTGATCCCAGTCTGGCTGTACATTTGCTTCACCTATTAAGTTTAAATTGTCTAACTTTTCCTTATCTTCATTCGTGAAGTCGTTAGCGCTTAAATCTTTTCCCGTTATCTTTTCAACTTTCGTTGCGTAAAGCTCGGTGTTCATTTCATTTTGATGACCGAAAGCTGTTCTTAATTGGTCGCCTAAGCCGTCATTTGGTGCGGATATATTGTGATTAATTTGTGACATTTAGTACCAAGGTATAAAGTTAGTTGTTTCGCTTTGCGCTTCCTCTGCTCCGTATTCTGGAATAGTGATCGTTGTCATAAAATCTTTAAAATTACTCTCGTAACTCATTGCGATAGCCTCGTAATTTTTAGAGAGTTGGTTTACTTTTACATCGCTTGAGTTTGTGGCGTTTTCGGCGCTTAATTTAAAGACACCTCCATTGCTAACTTTATCAACTGATAAACTCAAGTATATTGAAGCGCTAAAAAAGGCGGTCATATAAACTACATAATCATTATAAATAGTTAGATAATCACCTGATAGCGTTTCTAAGTCGGTGTAAATCTTGTCGTACAACTTAGTGCCTAAAATGCGTTTAACCTGCGTTGTCTGCGCTGTATTAATAGCGGGTTTAATACTATCGCTATCAATGTTTCCGTTAAAGCCCGTTAGGGCCGCTATATCGTTGGGTTCTAAAAATAGTTTCATTACTCTGTTGCTGTTATGGTTTCTTCTTCTTCAAAATCTTTAAAATCTAAAACACGTGCATTATCTATTAAATCAAAAACAGATTGTAGGCCGTTTAGTATTACTTCCCGCATAGGGTTTATATTTCTACGGTAAAGTCCTTTAGTTGCTACAGCTATTTCGTCGGCGTTAGAGCTAAAACCACTTCCGCTATTAGAACCGCTAAACAAAATAGGAGGCGCTGAGTGCGCTACTATTAATTTCCTTTCGCTTTCTTCTGCATAGAATACATTTTGTTGGTTTAGCTCTGGCGGGTGTAATTGATCCACCACTACAGCTTCGTCTGCACTCTCGTTAAACGAAACAATTACAGCGCTTTGGTTTTCAGTCCCTACAACCTTACCCCTTACTTTTTCGGCTTGTTCTTTTGCGACGTTGTCGTCTGCTATCCTACCGTTATTGTAATTAATAATTGTTAGCCCTGTCATTGCATTTTTAAAATGCTGTTTTCCCGCGTTGGCTAACTCGCCTTCAACTTGCGCCCAGGGGATACCCGCCAAATAATCAGGAATAGGAAAAAACGGCTCGGCTGTTGGCCGTCTTACATAAAGAATCTCTAAGTTATCCCCTTTGTATTTGCCCGTAAACTTTGGATATAAAGCGGGTTTGTAACGGCCTCTGTTTTGCCAGTCATACGAATACCAATAACCGTCTACTTTGTTGTTTTCGTCATAGTTTACGCCTAATTTATAAATAGGCATATATTCGATTTTCAAAGGCTTTTTATCCGCAACATTTAAAGCGGAGTTCCATATAATTTGCGCCGCGTAACCGCCGTAAGTTTTATAATCTTGACATATCAATAAAACATCTTCCTGCGAGATAACAGATTTTACGTTTAAATAACATTTTTCTTTTCCTGCTTTATCAACTAACCCTTCACCATAAATATAACTCACAAACGCATTGATAATAGAAGCGTTTGTAGGGCTGTCATCGTAAGCGTTTTTGTAGGTTTGAAAGTTTATATTATTAACGCCGTTAGTCACCCACTTACGCCCGTATAAAGGCTTAATGTCGATAGGTTGAAAGGCGCTCATTTTTACGTTGCCCTCAAAAACGTGTACGCTATTATTTAAAACTGTATTTGCTATTTGTTTGGCTGCCATAATTGTAATTTTGAATGTCTGTGTTCGATTCTACTACTATTAATTTCCCTTTGTAGATAATTTCAACCCCGTTTAATAAAGTAATCTCATATTTGTTTTGTGTTTTAAAGTCTTGTGGTTGTGTTGTTATTGTAATGTTTAATTTATCGTTAACCGTAAATGATACGGCGGGCGTTATGGTTAAATTTGTGCTTTCGTTTCGTAAATTAAGCGTTAAAACATCGGAAATAATTGGATATTTACGCGGTATTAAACTAAAAACTAACGGATTATCTAAAAAAAGTACTTTCATTTTTGAAATTTTTAAAAAAAAAGACGGTTATTACACCGCCTTCCTCCAATTATTAACCACAAAAACTAAACATAAGGCATTAAAGCGGTAGCGTATGCGGTTAAGCCCGCGCCCGTTAATAGATATTTTCGTGAAAAGTCAGGTTCCATTGTTTGGAACGTAACCGTATAACCGTTTAAATCACCAATAGTACCTCCCGTATCACCGTCGGCTGTAATTGCTTGCGCTCCTAATTGTGAACCCGCAACTACGATAGTACCGTCTTTCTTTTCAATGAATAAAACAACGTCACCTTTCAATAATTCTTCAACCATTAAAGTATCTGCAATATCAGATCCGGCTGCTATATTAAACGTGCAAGGTATCGTACCTGTTACGCCTGTACTTCGATTGTCGCCTCCACTTACCCCGTTTTCAAGGTATTTGGTAGCTGTATTTTTTAATTCCAAACGGGCAATAGTTCCCGCGCCCATTCCTGTAGGTAAAGCCACAACTCCCGCCGCTGTGGTCACTACTCTATTAAGGGAATCATAAGGAGCTATACCAATAGCAACCACTCCCGCAATTTTGGAAGTACAAGCTAATTTTCGGCTCTTTGTTAATGTTACACAACTCATATATATAAGGTTTTTTAAAGGGAGTTGTTACGCTCCCTTTTATTAATTAAAATCTATCCTCCGTAAAGAGTAATGTATCTTTGGTTTGTTACCCAAGTTGTAAACGCTTGTACGTTTTTGTACCATCTTTGTTGCGCGCCATTAGCTACTTGCCCAACTTCTAAACTTGAAGCATCGGAAGTTAAATCCATAAGGATTTTTAAGTATTTAGGCAAGGTTAAAATTCTAAAACCAACTAAAGGCACGAATTTAATTTCGATACCGTTGTAAGAGATTTTCTCAGTTGCGCCTGATCCCTCAACTAAGAAGTTTTTATTTGAAGCAGCTCCTACAGAGTTGTTTGCTACTTTAATCAATTGCATATCTCCAAGCGGTGCAAAAATCATAGGTGAATCAACTTTGCTATTAACTACTTTTGAAGGTGCTACAGCGTACATTTTACCATATTCCGCTGCGATATTAGCGGCTGTTGGCGTTACAATGGTTAATACTTTTTGGTATTCTCCAAGTCCTGCACCCGGCGCGGCTTTAGCTTGTGAAGCGTTATGTAAAATAGTTGCAGGGATAGAGTTAACTAAGTTAACAGGCATAGCGGCGGCCAAAGTTTGAGCGCCTGCACTTATTGAACCCTGAGGAGCGCCCGGAACTAAAGCAGCGATTAATACTTTTTGAGCGGCTGTTGCACCATCCCAAATCAAATTTTCTAAACCTTCACCAATTGCAGGGGTAATTTGTTGTAATACCGCATTGTCGTATTCAGATGAAACCAAATTGAAAGCGCCCGCTGCCATTGATTTTTGGAAACGTGTATCTAACAAAGTAGATTCGTCGATAACATCGGAAACCTCAATACGGCCTAATGAAACCGCTGTTTTGTTTACCGCTGTCGCGATAGTTCCGTCTGCCGTTACTGCACCACTTGTAGCGGCTTTAAAGGTCACACCTACTTTGCTTTCGTAAACGTCTGCACCTGATTTATGCCCTTCTTGAATATCAATTAAGCGATCTCTAAATGTTGCTGAATCTTGGTATAATTCCAATTGGATTTCTGCAAGCTCTGATTGTGGGAGTTTAGTCCCGGTAAAAGTTACTGCCATAAGTTATTTTTTATTTTCTTTGTTAAATTTTAATTTTTCGAAATTTGTCATTTCGTTGTAAGATTTTTTTGTTTCAATAGGTAGGTTTGGGATTGAAGCGCTTGCAGGAGTTTGTTTTGACATTGTTACTAAAGCCTCGTCGGCTTTTACTTTCTCAGCTTCAATGTTTATTAATTCCGCTTTTAACTTCGCGTTTTCCTCTAACAAAGTGTCGTACTTTGCTTGTAAGTCGTCAGCTTCCGGGGCCTCTGTGTCCTTTACTAAATCGTCTGTATTAGGAACGTTTTCAGAGGCCGCTTCCACTTCAATTTCTTCCGGTTCTACCACTTCTAATTCAGCGGCGGGTGCATCTTCTTTTTCCTTTTCGTCCTCTTTAGGATCGGCCGCAAAAAATGCTTTTAAATTATCCCACAAACCTTGTGGTGTTTTTTCGATTTCCATAATTATATTATTATTGTTTTGATTTACTTCTTTAAATAAGACATTGCCTTCAATGCTTAAACCGTTTAAATTGCCATCTTTACATTGCGCCCATACTTCGTCGTTATCAACTTTAAAGCCCATAACCAAATCCCCTTTTTTAGTAACCAAACCCAACTCATTGGATTTATCATTTGCAGGGTTCGCAACGATCCAACTTTCAAAAGGAAACACACCATCGGTATTAAATTCCGCGTGGTCTATATTCGTTCCGCTGTTGGCGTTTGTTCTAAAATAGTTTTGTTGAAATTTCTCTATCGTTTCAGATGTGTAGAATACATTGGCGGGTTCGCCTTGTATATTGTTACGATAGATTAGTTTATCCGGTGACATAGCAACGGAAAAAATCTCGCGCTTTTCTTCATTAGCAAAATATAAAGGCGTTTCTACTTCCTCCGCAAACTTTACCATAGTCATTTCTAAAGCGGGGTTTTTAACCAAACTAACTTTAAACTTTTCCTCGAATGTTATTTCGTAAATTTTCATAGATTATATAAACAAAAAAGCACTACTCGAATTAACAAGTAGTGCTTTTGTATTAGAATTAAAGGTGGTATATATCGTCATATACATTACAATTGTCACAAATATACAAAAAATACTAATACAACAACGTAATAATTACAATTATTTTTAATTTATTTTTTAAGGCATAAAAAAACCACGCGTTAACGTGGTTTAGTAATAAGAAAAAAGACCAATTTAATCCGCAAGAAAATATTTATTAATCAAAGTTTAATAGTTACAAGGTCAAATGTACAAAATAAATTAATACAATAACGTAATTTATTAAATTATTTTCATAAAAATAAAAAAAGCCCTAATTAATAGGGCTTTCCTTGTTCAACTCTCGCGATATGTTCATTGCAAGCGGTTATAAATCTGTCATAATCGCGGTATGTTATTACCGTAAGGTGCGAACTGATCTTATAATGCCTTTCAATACTTACATTTTTAAACGTTTCCTTTTTTTGTAGAGAGTTTAAACGGCTTACGATTGCTTCTATTTGTTCCATAGGCCGAAGTTTAACCATAAAGATAGTAAATTATTTTATTAAAAACTATTACTGACAACTTTTGCTTGTACGCCCGATTGCACTTTGGTAATGTCATTCTCTAAAACGGTTACGCGTATTGGCGCTTGTTCATTTATTTTCCCTGCCATTGTATTTCCTATCTGGTTTTCTTTTGATCCCTGAAAGTTTACTTGTGGTGTTGCGCTTGCACCGCTTGCTCCTGAACCCCCGGAGTTAGAAGATCCTGAACGTGAAACACTTTTACTATCACCTAAAATACTTTTAATACTCATTGCTGAACTTGCAATTGTAGCGCCAATAGATAATGCGCCTTGCGCTGTATTAATAGCAACAAACGGCATACCGCCAGTTAATGGTGAAGCTGCAGCCGCTTTAGCGTTTGCGATTCCAATATTTGATATTGTTGAAGATATACTGTTGTAGGCGCTTCTAACAATATCCATTATAGCCAAACCTTTTGAGATAGCCGCTAACTTTTTACCACCTAAAGCTAAAATGGTTTGCAAATTACCAAGGTTTGTTTTGTACTGAGCTTCTTTTGCCTCAGCAACTATCTTAGCGTTTTCAGCATCTTCTTCCCTAACCTCTTTTGCATATCCCGCAATCGCATCTTGTGTAACCCTATCCGCTAATATTTTTTGATCGTCAATTAATTTTTTCGCTAATATTTCCTCTTGTGGATCAATTATCGTTGTTCCAATTTCTACAACGGCCTTTCGAGGGTTTTTCTTTTCATATTCAATCCTGTCTAATTCTTTTTGTATTTCTTTTTGTTTTTCAGAATCTATCTTATCACTTTCTTCTTTTCGCTTCTTTTCCGCCTCAGCATTAGTGTCGTCAATATTTTTTAATAAATCCCTTTTGGCACGTTCTTGCGCCAGTCTTATTTGGTTGTTCTTTTCTTCAATAGATAACGCTTCATTATCGTTAATTTCTTTTATACGTTCCGCTAAAGAACTCGCTATTTCAACCTGCTTTTTTTGGAAATCTGATAATTGGTCGCCGAAATTTGCTAATAAATCCTTATTATCACTTAGCATTTTTTGCGTTGCCTTGTTTAATTTTTCTAACGTCCTTTCGGCTTCAGATGTAATACCTATAAAATCAGTAACAGCATCAATAATTTTTCCAAAGAAATCCCCTAAACTTTTTAATCCCGGTATTAAATTATAAACAGCGTCTTTAACTTTTTGAAAATTAACAATTAACATAATTAAAGCCAAAGCAATTGCGCCTATCCCCGTACTTATTAAAGCAACCTTAAACGCCTTCATTGCGCCGGTTGAAGCGCCCATAACAAACGTATAGGCCTTTTGAATCCCCATACCTATTTTAGATTCTTTAGAAAAAAGAACCATAGCCTCTAAAGAATCCTTTACGATTTGTGCGTACCCGCTTGTTATCGTATTTAAAAGCCCCATTGCGCCACCGTTCTTAACTACTTCATCTGTAGAGGCGGCCATTGATTTTTTTAAACCGCCCTGAGCGCTTGTAACCTTATCTGTTGATCCTGCCGTCTTATCTATATTTTCAGATAAATTGTTTACCTCTTTTGATGTTTCGTTAGCGTTTGTGTCATAGGTTAATTTAATCCTTTGTTCAATATCTTCTCTTTGCATACTAATAATTTAATAATGTTAATTGCGTTTTACCCGTTGTTATATCAATGTTTGCTTCTATTATTGAAAATAGATTTTCCCCTACGATTATATCGTTTTGAAGTCTAAATCCAGCGGGCGTAAACCCACCACCTTGTACCGTTGTTGCCTCGTTTAAGTATATTTCATTACTCGGTAAATCAAAAGTGAACTCTTGCTTTAAAACGTTTGCATCCAATAGCCTTGCCGTTTGTGAATCGTAGTTTTTAGAGTACAAATTGATAGGATATTGATTATTGCTATAATCGGCCAATACCGAAAACGCAAAAGAATCTCCGTCTTTATTCCAGGGTGCTACTTTAATATGACTATCTAATTTTGCGTTAATGTTCACCCCTGAGTTATTTGTGCTTTTAAATCCTAAGCTATTTTGCAGGGCTGTATTACCGTGCGAATAAAAAACTGTCAACTCCCCAAAATTTGGCGTGTATCTTGTTTCTCCGGTTTCTATAATTTCGGGAGCATCGGCTGTAAATCCGTAGTGAGTTAGTATTCCGTTACTCCCTGATAAAATAACGGGAACTATTAAACTAAAATTTGTTTCTACTTTAAACTCTCGCGCATCATTTGGTCTAATAACAGGGTTAACTGCTTGGCCATATTCTAAAGCGGCGGCTGTAAAATAATCTACATTGCTTCTATATTCGCTTTTAGCGTGTTTAAAGTTATAATAATTGTAATCACTTGGAACGCTTTTTTTATGACTGCTAATATCAACATACGGCGTATAATCTAACGTTGCTTTTGAATAGTTTAACCCGCTTGTTTTAATATCGGACGGCGTTAACCAATAAAGATTTTCATCGTTTGGTGAAGTATCAAAAACGGATATGTTAAACGCTTTAAAAAAGGAACTCAAAAAGTCAACGGTTTTAATATCTGGTAAAGATTTTAATAAGTCAACATTAGTACCGCTAACGTCGGCGCTATTATTATTACCATACGATCTATAGTAATAAGTTGCGTATTCTCTACGACTCCAAAACCCTGTTTTGCCGTCATAGTATTTAAACTCCACGCCAAACAAACAATTCATCCAACTTAAAGGCTGGTTAAAACTAACGTGTGCCTCGAACTCAATTTCATTTCCAATAAATAAAGTGTCATTTACTTGTAAGTTACAATTGATAGCTGTTCCTGTTAAATCGAATTTATCGGAAACTAATATCTCGTTTGTTCCTTTTCGTTTAAGTGTAACCGTCGCTGTACTTGTTGCACTACCTCCCGTAACGGAAACGCCCGCAAACTCTATTAAAAAGTTAAAAAACTCTGTATATTCGTTTGAGTTTGTAAATGGCAACGCCCGTTTAACTACTTTAAAAGTATTTGTTGCTGTATAAGCAAAGGCTGTATATTTTTTAGGATCAGGAATCCCGCTTTCATTACGTCCGTCATAAAAGCCTAACGCGCCAAACGGGCTTTTAATGGTTAATTTTGTCAACGTTGTGTTGTAAATGTTCTCGTTATTACAAAAGACATACAAATCTTTATACTCTTTGCGCTCAAATAGCGGGCAAGTAACATTTAAACCATACTTTTTTATGATTAAATCAATGATTGTACTAAAAGAAACGGCAGGCCTTAGCTCCGTGGACTGTATTAAGTTTCTGGACGTTGCTAAAACGCGCGAATTATAAGCCACATTGTCTTTTAAAGTAGAGGAAGTGTTGCTATTATACCCCCAAACCCTAATATTTGAGATTAACGGCGTGAAAAATGTAGCGTTTACACCGTCAATTAACTTATTTTGAATACCTTTAATAAGTGCAAAGACATTTTTAAAAGTCCAATCAACTACTAAAGGCTCGTTTGAGAGGTCGCGTATGCTGTCATTACCCATTCTATCCTTTAAATTCAGCATTGAGGTTGTAAAACTCCCGGTAAACTGCTCAGGCTTGGCGTTGGTGTAGGTTAATTCACTTAACACCACAAAGCCGGATAGATTTAAAACGCCGTCGGTATAAATTTTACAATGATATTTACGGGCTGTATTAACTTTTATTACATCGGTATCCCCAAAGAAACCGAAAGCCATTCTATTTTTAGGTGTTGCGGGAAAATTAAAGTTTTGTGAATACGGCGCGAATATCTTTGAAATATCTTGTAAATCCTTTTGCGTGTATTTCATTAAGATACTTTCATCTTTTGAAAGGTCTAACTTGGTAAACTCTAAATTGTCAATTGATATAAATACCTCAGTCATTAGCGCACGTTTAGAATTTTACTTGTTGTTTCTTCAAAGTTGATCGTATAATCAATTGCGTTTTTATCATTCATTCTGGTTTTCCTACCAAAATCCGTATCAGTTACCGTTACGGGAATTTGTTGGTGCGTTTTAAAAAACCCGTTACCGTTTTGTGTTACCGTTGCGCTATCAATTGTTATAGTTGTATCGTCAACAGTTATGTAAGTGTTGTCAATTGTTATCCCTATTGTATTGGTCGTTTGCCTATCCCCTTTAAATTTGATTAGGTATATTTTAGGGCTGTAAATGATTTGTTCAATAGTGCTGTTCATATCCTCACTAAGCGCTCCCGTGTTAATCGAATAGCTTTGCGCCACTTCTTTAATATCCCTTAATTTAGAGTGCGTATATTGGTTATCAATTTGGGAAGGATCGCGAAAGGAACGGCTCGAAGTATTTGC
>CAZUSF010000002.1:13616-33886 GCA_964623355.1 uncultured Thiobacillus sp.
GCAAACTTAGTACCGTAAGTAATACGCCCAACTCCCGCCGTACTTCTTACGTCTGCTATAACTTGCCAAAAGACACCCTGCCCCGTTATGGCCGCGCCTGTTAACTCATTGTAAACAAACATTGGCTGGTTTGTGTTTAAAGCGTTTGGTGGGTTTATTAGATATGCTTTGATAATATCTGCCACCTCAAAGTTAATGTAGTTATCAGATACGCTTATTTTGCTTTTAGAGAGCGTTGCGTTTTGACTTCCCAACGTTTTATTCTGGTTGCCGTTCCAAATCCATAAATAAGCCGTTACGGATTGTATGGTATTGTCTTTTGCTACGTTTTGAATCCGTAAATGTATAGGGCTATTCGCAAAGGTTATTTTATCCGCGCTGTTTATTGCCGTTCTACTTGATACTTCTAAAGTTGGTAATGCTATTTCTAAAGGGGGTAATTCCATTTGCTTGGTTGCGTATTACTTCATACGCTATTATTTAATTATTTAAAATCCTGTACTATCGCGTCCGTTATTGATTCTATTATTATCGCTGTTGCATCTTCGAGGTGGTCATTGATTGCTATTAGCAAAGCGTTCTTTTCACCGCTTGTTATTCCTTTCGGGTAATTCCATTGACCGTAAACCATTTGCCCAAACGTTAAAACCGTATCTGGCCTAACCATATAATTCTGCTCATCTTGTAAACGCCCGGTGTCGCGTCGGCTTGTTTCCGTTGCTTGTTGATAAACCAACTCCCCTAATTCGTTAAGGTGTTTTTTTATGATTTGATCCGCGTCTATTTGCTGTCTGCTTCTACGCCTCGCCATCTTTCGCTTTTTTAGATGCTATTAAATTCCTAATCTTTGAAGTTGTGGACTTCCAAAGGTTGCTCAATACGCTTGATTGTGTTGCACGGCCTTGTCGCGTTCTACCTACTTCAACTTCCGCCCCTCCGAATTGCGTGTAAACGATACGCCATTGAACGCCGTAAGGCATTAAACGGATCGCGTTCTTCTCTAACTTTGAGTTTGTACCATACTGTCCGTAAACAAACTGTCTAAACGTTACCAAACCACGAATGTAAGTGTAGGCAATGGAACGTTTTAAAGCCCCTGTATCAACTCTTGCGTCGCTTTTGGATTCTCTTACCACTCTTTCACAAACGGCTCTTATTTCACCCTCTGTTAGCACGATTTACCCATATTAGGAATTGATAACGTAACTTCAAATTGGAAACCGTCGCAGGTATTTATACCCCATTTCTTTAAAACCTTTTCATTTGTTTTGCTTACCAACTCAATATTAAAATCATTGTTTTGGCCCGTCAGTACATTAAAGAAACGTGTACAAATATTTGCCGTTTCGTTTACATTGTCTAAATAATTTACGTCTATTAGCAATTTACTATCCGTTTTTGTTGGGATTGTATCGCGTTGCTGTATTACTGTAATTTTAAACGACGCGAGTATTACATCTGGATCAGTTACCTTGTATAAAAAATCAATATTCGTTAACGGGTAAATGTTTTCCTTGTTCTGGTCTAACTCAGTTGTAGGCAAAATAGAAAGCGTGTTAACCAAATTATTACTTTTAAAATGGTTAATTATAAAATCGTTAATTATTTGTATTTCGTTCATCTTAAATTATATTTTATATTAAACTGAATATGTTAGTCGGCGGGTGTTTTCACAAACTATAAAAACCGATTCTTATTTGTAACCTTTCGAACGGTGTCGGTTAACGATATTCAGTTTATTTTAAATTTTCTACGGTTCTTTTCCTTAAACAATATTCACCTAAAAACAGATATTTATCTAAACTCCACTTTCCTATTTTATTAAACCGCGATACGTCGCCTCCTGCGATTAAATATGTCATTTCCATATAACCGCCGTAGTGTTTAGCGAAGTCCTCGCGCTCCTCAGTTCCTTGCGTTATCTCGGTATTACCCCCAAACATTGGCGGGTTGTATACCCACTCGTAATCTTCTTTAATTTTAGCAGCAACCTCATTAAACATTCCTATAATCACTTCAACTTGTGCCACGTTTATTTTATCGAAGTTGACAGCACGGCTAAAAAAATACTTTGGTTTAACTACCAACTTTAAAAAATCCATTACCATCCCGTCGCTTATAAAAGTATCGCAATCAATAAACTTCCCGGCGTTGTCAAAGTCTAAATCTATTTTATAAGGCAAAGAGATTTTATCCGGCAT
Source organism: uncultured Thiobacillus sp. (assembly GCA_964623355.1). Classification (GTDB taxonomy): domain Bacteria; phylum Pseudomonadota; class Gammaproteobacteria; order Burkholderiales; family Thiobacillaceae; genus PFJX01. The sequence continues at coordinate 15,818 of CAZUSF010000002.1, forward strand.
AGTCCTTAACGCCCTTTCAAACTCAACCAAATTAATAGGGTTGAAATACTCAATAGTTTGCCTTACGATAAACTCCTCTGAATAATCACCGTCGATTATTTCGGAGAAATTACTAAAGGTTTGGTAACTTATGTCGCCCTTGTGTTTATATATTTTGGAACGCATAGACAGCTTGTAATTTATAAAATTCCGTTTCACTTTCTCCAAAGAGTTCTTTTAAAACCTTTTCGCTTTTCAGTTCGCTTTTTAACACAATCCTAAATTCATTCCTTAAAAACGGGTGATACTGTTTTAAAAAATCTTTTGTGTGAGCCTTGCCCAATTCTTTTAATTCAATTTTTTTCTTCATAATTTATCTATCGTTATAGTCTAAAAAAACCTGTAAATAAGGTAATGAATCATCTCCCATTTCCCAACATCTCTCGACAACAAAATAACTTCTGCGTGCAATAAACATATAATCTTCGTGCGTAAAAGAAACGGCATCTCCAAAAAAATATGTTTCTCTATCTACAGAGTCCATATCTGGCATTATACTCGAAATTTCTAAAAAATCACCAATTACAGGATATTCCGGAAATCCACCTATAAATATTTCCAATTTATTTTTTTCTGTTGGAATAATAAATTCAATTTGTAAATTTTTTGTTTTCATAATGTTTAGTTTTAGTTTGTTTATAATACTTGTGAAATTCTGCCAAATAAATTTTTAAATACACAATAGCCACCCGCCTCTGTAATATGGTCGAACCCGCTTTGCTTATCCGGTACGCCACTTTTATACGCTTGGTTTTCTAAAGCCTCAGCATATACCGGGCAAGTTTTGTCATTAACATAATAGTTATCATTTTGAAACGCTAAATTAACAGCGTTCACCCTTTCATTTACAGCAGGGTTTTTCTTCGGAGCAACCACTTCGAATCCGTTTTGTTTCAATATGGAAAAGTCACTTGCCCCGGAAGTACTCCGCGCGTTTCCGCTTGCATCTGGATTCACTATAATTTTATGGCCTATGTAATTCTCTTTAAGATAGTCGCAAATAGTTTGAGTGTCGTAACATCCCGCAATTTCACCAACAGCATACAGTTTAGCGTTACGTTTAACGTGAACTACAGCGTTCATATTGGTAATGTTAAAATCTAACCCAACGAATAGCATTTCATTATCTAAAGGAAGCGCGTTTGTGCGGTGTGCTTTACGGTTGTATGAAGTATAAACGCTCGCGCTATTGATATTTACAAACTCCCCGTTTAAATAAGCATCTACTTGCGCCGTTGTATAAGTTTCTTTTAGTGTTTGTATGTAACCTTCCGGTAAAAAAGGATTGTCGTAGGTCTTTGCTTTAATAACAGCTTTGTTTTCGCTCGCATTTTTAACAAAGAACTCATAAAGCCATTTAAAGCCCTCTGGCGTTCCCACTACGTCGGTTTGATTAATATGACCTAAAGGCAAAACGGATCGATTACGGCCTATTATTTTCATAAATACGTCGCTCATTTTGTCTTTGCTTAGTATATCTGTTTCATCTATTAAAGAATAACCCACTTCATACCCAATAATCCTTTCGGGATCACTCATATTTCTAAGCAAAATGTTTCCGTACTTTGATTTAATGATATTATCGGAGCGGTTTATAGTAAAGTCAATGTTATAATTTACTAACTGCTCCGTAAATTTAGGAATAGCAACATCTTGTATAAGTCCGTATGTAGGTAAATAGTAAGCGCAATTAACATCTTGCATCATTATTTTTTTAATGATTGTTTTAGCAACCCCGCAATGACTTTTACCGCTACCAAAACCCCCAATTAAAGCCGTGTGCTTCGATTGAGAGTTAATAAATTGCCTTTGGTGGCTAAGTGTTGGTATTTGTAATTGTTGCTGTTGCATCTGTTAAAACTATCTCAGTTATCGGCGTTATATTTGTTTGCTCTATAATTTGCTTAGGCATACCGTAGTTGTACTGAAAGAATAATTTAACCGCCCAGTCCCTACCTTCCTTCAATCCGTCTCCTAAAGCCTTAAAAGCTAAGGGTTCCATAGGTGAGAGTTTTTCTATTAATTTCTGACCGTCAGATTTTGAAGTAGTATTCCCTTTGTTTCCTTTTACCCCTTTATTATTTTTTCTATTATCCATAATCAGTTTAAATCAGTTGTCTGATTTTTTGCTAATATACAAAAATACAAAAAAAACTAATACAATAACGTAATTAATTGATATATTTTAAAGTGAAGTGTATTAACTCGCTAAAGCCATAATCAAATCGTTTAATTCTAATACTTGTGATCGCTTGTTGTTTTGGCTTGATCTACCAATTAAAGATATTAAAGGCTTTAAAGTTTTGATTGTGTAAAAGTCACCGTTTAAATTAAAGCCTACTGAGTAATTCATAACTACCTTTTTACTGAATCTGTTTGTTCTATAATTAAATAAACGTTTATCCTCTAAAAAAGCATAGTCAGGGAAGCCCTCAATTTTCCATTTGGAGATATAAATTAAACTATAATCTTTTTTCATTTAGATTCTAACGTTTATAAATTAATAATCAGTTAGTTATGTATTTGTGTGTTACGGATGCAAGTAGTTAGCATTAATGGCGGAGTTTAGCAGTTCTTTTATCAACGGCGGAAAAGCCACTAATGCTAACTCCCGCTATAACAAATGCTTAGGTTCTCGTTTCAAATAAAGTTTTCTGCTCATATACTTTTTTAAAATTTGCCACCCTTTTTTTTCCTATCTCAACGGCTTTTAGGTTAATATCACATCCAATAAAATTTCGGTTTAAATCTTTGCACACTTCCGCCGTAGTAAAAGAACCTCCATAAAAGTCCGCAACCAAATCACCTTCATTACTACTTGCTTTTACAAATTTCATTATTAATTCTTTTGGTTTTTGCGTATCATATCCAAGTCTTTCTTTATGCGCTTGTGGTAATGTATTTGTACTTATCCAATCTCTTGGTGGTGAATAAGGGTTTACATAATACATTTTACCATTTTTAAAGTTTGGTATTTTTCCCGTCTTATCTATATCCTTTTTGAATCTTTTGTATGTACTCTCTGAAATTTCCTCCTCCCTAATATCCTCTAAATTAAATACAAAATCTTTTGTTTTAGAATAGAATAAAATAATGTCGTGTTTTTCGCTCCATTTAATTTTACTAAAACCAGCGCTTCTATAAACCCATATAATTTCATTTTGAAAATATTTATATCCAAAAATATCATCTAAAACAATACGCATCCAATGATTAATTTTAGTATCCATTTGTAAATAAATACTTCCGTTATCCTTTAAAATTCGGTGCATTTCTTTTATTCGTGGTATATAGTGTAATTCAATTTCACTTCTAATAGGTTTTAAATCTTGATAATCTGCAAACCTTCTTCCGGTTCCATAAAGTATATCGCAATAAATTAAATCAACTGTATTGTCTTTAATTTCTGCCATTAATTCCAAATTGTCACAATGTCTAATATCTATTTTCATAATTCAATTTTTTGCTACGCAATTTGCCTGCGCTTATTTTAAAAAAGGTTTTTAGTTTCAATTTATAATTTGTTGTTCATTCACAGCACTTGTCATAGCTAAATTAGTTGGCAGTAATGTTTGGCAGATGTTAATCGCTATTACCCTATTTCAACTTTTCTTATTGCCATATGGTTACTTCCATTTATAAATTTTTCGGCTTTCTGTTTTGTGCTAAAAAGTCCGTGATTAACTAATGAATGTTTGTCTTGTACTATCCAAACACTTCTGCCAACTATGCGTTTAGCAAATAAAGCATCCAGTTCTTTGGCAACTTTTTCAAAATCAACATCCTCTATAAACTTTTCTTTGTAATTATTTTGATATGTAAATTTTGAATTTTTGTTTAGTACTTCTAAAATCTCTGTTTTCATAATTTATATAATTTAGTTTTAATATTCTTTACTTGCCAAACACTTTAAAGTTGTAGTTTATATTTGGCCGAAATTACTCCAGCAGAACAATCTCGTTCCATCCATCCAAACACAAACAACAACACACAATATAACAAATGCTTTAATCGTCTTTAAAATAAAGTTTAGTACTCATAATCGTTTTAACAATTTTTAGCCATCTACACCGCTTAAAAAAGGCTTTGCCAATTGGTTTGTTCCTCAATCCGTTTTGTGGAAGTTTCAAAATACTCTTTATCCAATTCACAAGCCGTTAAAGTAAGGTTCATTTTGTCAATTTTATTTACGTTATCAATCGCAATCGCAATACTTCCGCTACCTAAATGCGTGTCTAAAATCTTATAATTTTCTTTTGCATATTTATCCAAAATCCATTCATAAAGTTTTACAGGTTTTTGTGTAGGATGTATTCTTATTTCTTTATTTTTCATATCGCCTTGTAACATTCCCGCCCATCTAAATTCAAACTTTCTTACTGCGGTTTTGTGGTTTGTCCAAGCTATTTCACAATCGGCAAAATCATTTTCACCATTTTGTTTATCCCAAATAATCCACGAAGAACTGTTTGCGTTTGGAATGTCTTGTATAAAATGGTTCGCTCCCCAAATAATTACATTTTTAGAAACCCTAAAAAGCTCATCAAAATATTCCTTTTCAGGCGTTGAAGAATCCCATTTTTTGGGTGTGTATTTTGTTGGTTTTGCTGCTTTTCCCCTTGAGTGGTTTTTTAATCCATCTTCACCAATTCCATAAGGCGGGTCAACTATTGCTAAGTCAAAGTAATTATCAGGATAACGCTTCATTAATTCAATATTATCCTCATTTGTTATTGTAAAATACTCTTTCATAGTTTATTTTCCATAGTTTTCTATTTCTTTTCTAACTTCTTGCCAATGTTCAGTAATTGCGTAATCAATTAAAAATGGTTGTAAAATAACATCAACACAAAGTAACGCACATTGTTTTGAAATTATAATTCTTTGCATAATATCACAATCAGCATTTTCATCAACAATATCATCAAATTTATCTATTAATATTTTTGCTTTTTCTTTTGCTGTCATAATTTAGTTTTTAATGTTAATTGTTTTGCCTGTCGGCAATTTGCCAACGCTTTTAAAATTGTTAAAACTTTGTTTATCTTTCATAGTAAAATTCGTTTTCTGTATTCAGCACTTGTCATATCAAAGTACGTTCTATGTCATTAAAGGTTGTCTTTAACGCTATTGTACACATCTATTAAGGTATCGTTTTTATGTAAAGTTATGTCATTTATAAAAATGTCTTTTCCATCTGTTTCTATACTTTCATTTTTAAACCATTCATCGAAACCTTTTTTGTACTTGTCCTTTAACGGCAAAGAACTATGCGCAAAATTAATTATTTGCTTTTCAGCTAACCAATAAAGTAAAGAGCCTTCACTTATAAACTCTTTTTTAAGTTCTGGTTTATCTTCTCTCATTTTTTCATACCAATTAAATATAATGTTTTCTTCTTTTTTCATTTTTATTATGTATTTTTTAAATTATTAAATAACTAATCTTGCACTCTAAAGTTATGCGTAATTTGGCGGATGTTTGTATTTATGAAACCTTTTTTTCGCCCAATGTAAATTGCATAATTTGCACAATGTTGCAATAAGTGCTTTAAATGATTCTTATTTGTGCATAAATGTAGTTTTAAGCCAAATTTGAGATTAAAAGTCACTTATATATATAATACTTAATCTTTGGCAGTTTTTGTATTTATTTGCCAATGGTTAATCTTATATAGATAATCACGTATTACAGTATTTTAAAGATCGTTTTAACAATAAATTTCACATCAACTTAAACTCTAATTAAAAATGAGTAAACAGAATTAAGAACTATAATAGTTTCAAAAACTAAGAACGCAAAAAAGCTAAGTGCCAATATTATTTTAAAAGTTTTCATAATTAAGACGGTTGGAATCCGTGAACGATTGCATTGTATGCTGTTACGGCGATAATCACCGCAACTACGGAAATAATTAAAACTTGTTGTAAATCGATTTTTAAAATAATTGTTTTCATAATTTTTTATTTTAGATTGTTAAAAAAAACAGCGAGCAGTCTCGGTTTATATTATAGACAATGATTAATTATTATAATTAAAAATTTGCTTGAGTTTCTCTCGCTGTGCATCTTAATATTTTTATAAAAAAACACCCTCTAAGACCGCCAAGTACAAAGAGAGTGTTTTGAATTTTTCTATCTTGGCGGATTTATAATGTAAATGTAATAAAAAAACTAATACATCAACGTAATTATTTCATTTATTTTTAAATTAAAAAGGAACTTCCTCAGTTTCGTTGTACGCTTCCCCGAAAGCGTCTAATAAACTCCCTTGTTTTATTATTGGTTCTACTTCAAAATCGTTAGAATTTATTCCTTTACGCATTTTATCAATTAAAGTAAAAGGAGAATAACCATTTATGTAATATCTGTTATCCCTTATGTTAAAAGTGATTTGATCTACATTTTGCGGAATCCCTACGAGTTTTTGCTTCTTTATTTTTTGGCTGCCAAAAATAACATCCGGACTTTTAAAATCTATTGCGCGATCTGGACGCCAAACGAAAACAACGTTATCTGCTTTGTCGGCAAAAGTACCCCCACCCTTTACATTATTTAGTTCCGGCCTATAATAACGGCCACCGTCCGCATCGTTCTTTTTAGCTGTTGTTTGATGAGCTACTAAATGAACGCTCACGTCGTTTTCTACAGCAAAGCGCTTTAATTGTGTCATAAAACGGGATATGTATAAATCCTCGCGCTCACCCGCTTTTAGTAAATGTTCTATCGTATTGTAAGGATCAATTATTAAAGTTCTAATCCCTTGTTTTTTCACTAAGTAACTTGCCTTTTCAAAAATGGTATCTATCTTAAAATCGCGCTCTGGATAAATCAAAAAGAAGTAATCTTTTACATAATCAATACCCGTTTTATATTCCTCCTCAGTCATATAATTATTTGAGTAATAAGGATCGCAGCTTTTACCGATATAAGTTTCTATTAAATCATTGTAGAAGTCATCTAAAGGCATATTTTCCGGACTAAAAACTGCTACTTTTGTGCCGTTGTTTACAGCCCGTATTAAAGAAAGTTGATTAAGCATTAAACTTTTACCCTCGTTTTGATAACCAGTCCAAATAGTAACTTCCCCACCGCGCCAAGTCCACGCCTTGTCTATTTCGTGGAAATAAGTACTCTCCCCGCGTTTCTGTCCGTTTCTATAACCGTTAATCATAGAATCGTAACTATCCATAGCAGTAAAAATACCCTCGATTTTTACGTCCTTAGCTGTTTTAATCGTCTTTGCTAAACTTTCTTTGCCGTGCTTAATCAAATATTCGTTTGCGTCTTTGCAGTCGTTAAAGTTTACTATTTTGCATTTTTCAGCACCAAACCTTCTAATTAATTCCGCTTGTCCTTTTTGCCCGGCCTCGTCGTTATCTACAGCAATGAAAATAGTATCTTTATTCTCGAAGTAGTTGTAATAATTATCGATATAATCTAAATTCAATTCGCCTTTTAAGTTGAAACCATTGGGAACGGAAACCACATTTTTAACCCCGGCGCTATAAAAAGCCAATACATCAAATTCACCCTCTACAATTACACAAGTTTTCTCCGTTGCGATATTATCTAAATTGTAAAATATCTTTTCAGAGCCTTTGTAAAGTTTAAAATTCTTTTGGCCGTCGCGGTATTTAACGTTTATCAATTCGCCGTTAAGAAAATAATCAAAACAAATACAATTTTCTTCTTTTGATGTTTGAGGCATCCACTCTTTTTGCTCGCGTATTTTAAGCGCTTTTAACGCATTAATATCCAAACCCCTTACGTTGACAGCGTAGTTTATTAGTTTATCGCTAAAATCGGCTTTAATTATCTTTACTACGGGTTTTATAAACATTTTGTGGCTTTCTTTTTTCTTGTAAGTATGTAACTGTAAAACTTCTCCGCAATGGTTGCAACGGCCTAAGCCCGTATCCCAGAAAAGAGATAGACATTTATCAGTTTTCTTTTTTCTGTCAGCGGAACAAAGCGGGCAAGTACTTTCTTTTGCTCCTTCTTTGAGTTTATATTGGTTAAAAATCTCAATTTCAAATCCGTTAATTTCTTCCATTGCCTTAAATTTGATTTGTTTTACCTAATACCTTTTCTCTAAATTGTGATAAATCTTGTTTATTTAGCCAATGTGTAAAATGCCTTTTAAATGCGTTTTCACTGTCCTTTTGTTCTTGCATTGTGATTAGATGGGATTCAAAACTGTCAACGTATAACATTACTATCTCCGGTTTAATATGGCTTTGCATAGCAATCGTTTCCGTCCATTGTTTATCCATTTTTGATTTTTGAGAAAAATTTGCATTATTAATATTATATTTTTCTTTTTCTTTTACTTCCTCTTTTACTTCTACTTCCTCTTCTTGGGGGTTAGTCGGGGGGTTGCTTGGGGGGTTAGTCGGGGGGTTAGTCGTGGGGTTACCCACCATATCAGTATTACTCACTCTTTTCCAACCTTTTACGCTCGCTTCAATTGAGTGTTTTTGACTGGAATAACATAAATTAACCAAAAAACTTAAACCCTTAGGTTCTTCATCTAAGAACTGTTTGTTAATTATTGACATTAAAAAATTTAATTTATCGGTATCGTCTTGCAACTCATTAACAACGTCAAAATAACTTCTTAGAAAATTAAATGCTTTTCTTTTAGTTGGTTTTTCCATAATCGTCTGACTTTTTATTATTACATTTTTGACAAAGCGCTTGTTTATTATTTACATTATCTTCGCCACCTTTAGATAATGGTTTTATATGGTCTATTTCTAACCACATTTCGCCGTCGTGTATAGCTTTTTTATTATCCCAATCAAAAGGCGGAGTAAATTGTCTTTTACAATAGGTACAACAAAATTTGCTATTTTTATAAACTTCAAATCTGTGATCCTTGTTTTTGTTTTTTGACATAAAAAGTTTTTTGTATAAAAAAATCCCTTAGGTTTCGTTGTGGTGGCAACTACTCCCTAAAGGATAATAATAATTTCTTTAGCTATAATGAACCCACCAGAACATTACAAAAGCAAATATACAAATAAAACTAATACATTAACGTAGTTTTTTAAATTATTTTTATAAAGGTTTTCCAAAAGTTCTTATTTTAAAATTTTGGTAGTTTTTTAAATACTCTAAATCGTAATTCATTAAATTGTCGTGCTGCCTTAAATAAGAAATAATAGTACTATAGTCTTTATTTAAAACTTTTCCGGTACGCTTCAAAGTGTAATTGTATTCCTCTTTAAAGTAATTTGAAATAGCAAAGCGCCCAGTTACATTTTCCCGCTTTCTTGATGCGTCTAATACGTCACAACTAAAAGACTGGTTAATCATTGTAATTAATTCCTTTGGCGTTCTTGTGTCGTTATAATCGACGCGCGTCGTTTTATCTATAAACTCATTTATAATACTTTCGCACACGTTTTTGATCTTCGGATCGTTTCTATGTTTTTTAACAAAATTTGTTTTTATCTGTTCTAAAATTTCTAATGTTCTCATTTATTCTTTAAATATTTATCAATTTCTTTTATAATACTTTCAAACTCCCACGCAAAAAATGATTTATAACCCTTTTCATTGAGCTTGTTTATTGTTTTTTCTTGGTTTAATAAGTGATCTTTAGCGCTCGCTTTAATCTCTCCGTTGCGCTTGTATGGGTTTGCTATTTTAAGTTCAATAAACAGCCCTTTAAATTCGTTATTAGGTTCTAAAATCAGTAAATCCGGGCAATGAAAATCAAACTTTTGTATCGCTTTGTTCCGGGCCTGCTGCGGTATGCTTAATTTTAAACTCGCTATTGTATCGGATAGGTAAAAAACCTCTGGATATTTATAATTTAAGTACTTGCAGACGGCTTTTTGGAGTGAGTATTCTTCGTATTTCATTTAAAAATATTGTGTTATATTATCAATTACATCTTGTTTTTCAATTTTTAACCACTTCACTATAACATCAATAATTCTATTATAAAAATCGTTAAATTCGTTTTCGTCCATTTTGGCAAACGATATGCTTTTAGCCTTTTTAACGGGCTCGCCTTGCAGGTTTTTAGCGTTTCTGTAAAACCCTGCCTCTATTGTTAAATCCTCGCGTAAATCGTCTTTATTATTATATAGTTCTTGATTTTGGTAAACCAACTCCAACAGCGCAAAGAACTTTTTATGAAATTGGTAGTTTCTGGGCTTCGAATAAGAAAACTCGTAAAACTCATTTACTTTAATTTTTTTAGCCTTTTCGTGATCGCTGTCATATGCTACTTTAAAATGTCCGTTAAGTTGTTTTACGAGTGATATTTTCATTATTCTAAATCAAATGTTTTAATTAATAGTTCTAAGTTTCTAAAAGGGCAAATCGTCTACCTCTTTATCAAGGCTGTAAACCTTTGCTTCTTTAGCTTCCGCGAACGTCGGAGCGTCCGGTTTAGTCTGTTGATCGTCTTTAGCCTCAGTAATACGCCACCCTTGAATAGAGTTAAAATAAACAGATTCTTGTTGCGGGTTAATCCATTCGCGCCCCCTTAAATTAATGTCAACTTTAACAGTGTCCCCTTCGCTAAAATTCTTTAGCAAATCGCATTTGTCTTGCGTAAATTCAATTAATAACGGTTGAGGATATTGCTCATTCGTTGTTACAACCAATTCTCTTTTTCTGAAACCGCTTGCTCCAAAAGTTTGCTCATCTTTAATTTTTGTGATTTTACCTGTTACTTCCATTTTTATTTATTGTTTAATTATTAGTGATTACTTCAATACTATTTACTTTTCTTTTTTGCTCCCTTAAATCAAAGGCTCTTTGCTCTAAGTCGCCGCTAATTTTCTTTTTTTCCTTATACAGCTTGCAATACATTTCGTCCTGCATTAATTCGTTCCAATCCCTTAACTCTGGTGTTATCATATTGCTATGAAAATAACGCTCCCGCACGTCCATAGGGATTAGGTAATATTCCTCCTCCCTTATTCTAATCATTAAGTCTTTAGTTGCTCCCATTATGCAGATTTTAAAGTTGAAAATTCCGTTTCTTGTTGTTTAGTCAAGGTATATTTTGACTTAACTTGTTCCAAAGTAAACCCTCCTGTTTTTGCTTTTTTCAATATTTCAATAGTAGCGCTTGGTTTAGGTTGCACCGCTTTATTACCGTCGTCATCGTCAGCGCCAACACATACAAAAGATTGTAGGCCGTATCTACGGGCGTAAGTAATTCCGCTCCCTTGCGCCTGAGCGTCATTCTGTTTGTTGTAAATGATTTCTGTAAAACTTTCCATCATTTCCCCGCTTTCGTGAAGTAAAACAGTATTAACAAAGCTCTTACCGTCGCGGTGTATAATCGGCTGTAATACACTTATCCCATTTGCATTAAGTACAGGAATAACGGCCTCGCGAATAGCGTTTAAATCCGCGTATTTAGATTTGAAAAAAGGATTTGTATTTCCTTTTGTCGGGTTACTCATCTCGCTCTGGGCTTTCACCAAGGCTGTGGCTAAATTTTTCATTATCTTAGTTTTAGTTATTAATTTTTTCAAAAGCGGCGGCCATTTGGTCATTATCGCTTATATAAATATTGTTGCATCTTAAAAGCCATTGATAAAATAATTGTTTGTTATTTGTTTGTTTTACCGTTGCTTCAATTTGGTTGTTAATTCCGGCCTCGCTAACAAGGCCGGATAAATCTTTTTTAAAATTGGAATAGTAACAGTCCATTACTTTGATTTTAAAAATTCTAATTGAGCGGTATGGTATTCCACTTTGTCGCTATGGTATTTAATAGCCCATTGCGCTTCCTCAATCATTTTAGAGATAACCTCAGTTCTTAAAATCTCTCTATCTACTAATTCTAATGCTTCTGTTGTCATAATATTTAGTTTTTAAGTGGTTTTACGTTTATTGATTTTTGATCGAAGATTTTGTTGTAATTAATTACTTTAACTTCGATACGGCCAGAGGCGCGCAACCCCGGTGCATCGCCTCCTATTGTTATTTCAGTTAGTTTCATCTTAGTAATTGATTGCGTTTAATATTTCCTCGTCCGTGAACTCGTATTCATAATCAATACCATCGGCATCCGTTACGCTTAAATCAGTCAATTCTAAATTCTCAAATTCGTAGTCATCAAAAGCCGACCACAAAACCGTTTCCGTAAGATCAACTACAATGTTGAAATTTTTGCTTTCAATTTCTTTGCTGCAATTTGCAGAAGAACGTACATCGCCTTCTAAATTTTGTTCAAACTCAAAATCCGCTTTTTTTATGGCCGTCAAAACTTCCTGTTTTAACTGTGCCGTCATTTTAGTTTTTGTTTCCATTTTTTGTTATGTCGTTTTGTTAGAACGAAAGTACAAAACATTTTAGAACTAACAAAACTTTTTGGAACTTTTTTAATAAAATTTTTTCCCAGCTATTCTAGCTTTTACATTTTCAACATCTAATTTAACCGCGTTACGAACATATTTAATGGGTTGTTTACGGTTTTCCGTAGTCTTTTTAATCTCTTTTTTTGTATTGCCTTGTTTTGAGAGCAAAAAGTTTAAATAGAATGTTTCTTCTTTAGTTATCATTATGTTTCGGTTTAGTTTTTAAAAAAACACTACAAATTTTATGATTTATAATAATCCTCTTTAGATAAGTTTAATTTTTCTCTAATAAAAACACTAACTTTCTCATTGCTAAGTTTAGTTTGTGATTTCCTGCCCGCCCACCTATAAATAGTGACTTCTCTTATGTCAAATTCGTCAGCCATTAATTTCCTTAAATTATAATTTTTTCGGAGAATTGTAAATATTTCTTCTTTTACTATCATTGTATTTGTTTTTATATTAAATTTGTTATAACAGTTTGGTAAAACAAATATACAAAATAAATACGAAATACAAAACAAAACAAAACTTTTTTAAAAAAAACAAACCATAAATGATCGATATTAAAAGATATAACGGAACGGAGGAATTTGATAAGTTATTAAAGACCTTCTCTATTATACCTACCAATACAGAAATTGTGGAAAAAACAAAAGTTTCTAAAGGCAGTGTTTCTGAAATTATGGCAGGTAAAAGAAAGCCTTCAAAAAAATTTATAGAAAAATTTAAAAAGGGCTTTAATATAGATATTGATAATTCACAAAAAGCCATTCCTGAAAGCGGAACCGAACTCTTAAAAGATAAATTGATTGAAAATTTAGAGCGCTACGTGCGTCGGTTAGAAGATGACTTGGATAGAATGAGGGATGAACGTATACAACCGCAAAAATAATAAATCTTTTCCACTGATAATAATATTAAAAGTTTACAAATTTTCAACAATAAATAGGTAATTTTTTTTAAATACATAGCTGTTTAATTTTAGTAAATCTATAATTAAATTTTTGAGAAAAAAAAAAAAAATAGAATTATCTTAGAACTTTAACACAACTATTTTTTACAAACCTAACAACCACACGGTTATAAAAACTAAACAAATGGAAACAATTGGAGAACTTGATAAAAAAATGTTACAACTTTTTGAAGAACTGAGGAAAAGAGGCGTTTTAAAATATAAACGTGCTTTTTGTGCCGCAATGGGATTACCTGAGCAAAACATAAATAATATCATTAACGGCAAAAACCATTTTAACTTGATCCACGTTTTTAATATTTGTCGTTTTTACGGAATAAACGCCAATTGGATATTTGAAACTGAGGATAATTTGTTTATCTCAAAACCGTATAAAAAAAGCGTTACACAAATGTTACACAAAACAGGTGAAAAACAGGAAATTTGAAAAACACAAACCCGCGTAAACACTGGGATTAACTTTTTAAAAATGGACTCCCTCGAATCCCTCTTTCTCCGCACATTTTCGGGAAGCCTAATAAACAAAGGGCTTCCCGAATTTTTTTTTAATAGCGTTACACAAATCTTACACAAATGACCGCCAAATACACAAATCCGAAAATCTCAAAAACTACGAGTTTATGGTATGTGCATTTCAGATATGAAGGCAAACAATTTCGTTATAGGATGCACTATAACAAGATTGAAGATTTGGAACAACGGCAAATCTATTTCGAGGAATTATGTAAAGAGTTTTTAAAGCAATTAAAATCAGGATGGAATCCAAATATTCCTCAGGTTGTAGAAAACCAAAGCGAGTTAACTTTAATTAACGCTTTGAAATTTGCGCTCGAAAAGAAAAAACCTAATATTTCGAGTAAAACTTATTCCGGATATAACGGATCGTTAAATTTCTTAGAAACCGCAATTAAAAGTATTAACCTTACTAACCTAAAAATAACAGAAACCAAAAGAGCGCACGTTAAATTAATAATGGAGCGGGCCAAAGCCTTAAACAAATGGAGCAACAAAGCGCACAATAAACACCTTAACCATTTTAAGGCTATTTTAAGCGAGCTTTTACAATGGGACATCATAGAAGTTTCCCCGGCGTATAAAGTTGATAATTTAAAGGTATCCGCGCCGGATGCAAACCGTCCCGCAAATAAAGAAGATATGGGACGAATAAGAAAAGAACTTGAAGAAAACCATTATAATTTTTATGTTTTTTGCATTACTATTTTCTTTACGGGAATACGGCCAGAGGAAATATTAAAGATAAAATTATCAATGGTTAGTTTGAGGGATAGCGTTATAATTTTACCGCCCGAAATCACAAAAACCAATAAAAAAAGGATTGTTCCAATAAGCCCTTTTTTATTTACTTATTATGACAAGATGAATTTTTCATCCTTGCCTAAAAATTATTATCTTTTTGGAGCAAAAGACATAAACCATAAACATAGGGCTAAAAAAGAATGTGATTTTATCCCTGCGCCTATTAAAATGAAACGAGATACAGCAACAAGGCGTTGGGCGGCCATAGTTAAGACAAAGTTAAAAATTGATATGAGTATGTACGCAATGAAAAAGGCGGGCGCAAATGCGCTTATATTGGCGGGCGTTTCTATTGGCGCAATTAAAGATTTATTCGGCCATAGCTCGGAGGTTACTACGCAAATTTACATTACAAATCTTAAAGAAGTGAACCGTAAAGAGATATTAGAAAAGGGAACTGACTTTTAAGTATCTGTATCCCAAAACATCGCACAATTTCCGTTTTCTTTTATAGGAGTTTCTGCAAAATAACTTTGCCAAAGTTTACTTTTTGGTGCTAAGTATCGGTAGCATTTATCTTTTATCTCGCAATTAGTGCCCGCGCACATTGTTATATCTGCCATAATTGTTTTTTTACGGGTTTGACAACCCATTTTATGAACTCCGTTTGATTGGCTGCAATACTTGCATTTTCTCATAATATTTTTTATTTTGTCCAGTTTATACGTTAATAAACTGGACTTTTTAAACCAAAATTTTAACCCATTTTCATAGGTAGCGCAATTGGTAGCGTTCCTTTATTTAAAACCACACCGCAACCAATCGCTTGTTTTTTATAATTACGTCCGTAGGCCATAGCAAAAGATTTACTATCAACTCCGCAACCTACTTGCATACCCCAGACAATAAAATTAGCGCCCACAGCGTACTCTACATATAATTCTGAATGTAAATGTCCTTGTGCTTGGCTTCTTAATTGTGTTTTCATTCTGTTTTTAGCAGTACCTCCTTCACCGTGATTAAAATCTATATTATGAATTACTATGTTTTCCATAAAATCCCACCCATGAGTATTTAACACATCGTTATAATCCCTTATCCACCTTTTAGAAACGCCCGCGCTAAACGCTTTTCTATAAACTAACCTATCGTGGTTGCCTATAATTACTGTAGCTTTAGGGAAAGTTTGATACCAATCTGAAACCATATCTATAGCGCGGTCTAATTCCTCCCCGGCGCTGTATCCGTCAGGATCAGTTTCGTGATAACTTGAATAATGATTGTCGATAATATCTCCTATAAAAATAACAGTACCGCAATTATATAACTCTTGTTGATCTCTACAAAACTTCAAATACTTGGGTAATGTAAACGGCGCGTGTAAATCTCCAATAACTAAAACATTATCAACATCACCACCTTTAAACGGCGCGAAACTATTTCTTTTTTTGGGTTCTATATTTGCAAAAATCGGAGTTTCTGTCGCTGTAGGTAAACCGTACTTTCTTAAAATAGCGAGATGCTTTCTTAGGCCGTCTATTTCCGCAACCGTAGCATCTGGAAAAACTATTTTTGCAATACTTACATTACTTTGTTTCGTGTTGAAATGCTTTATTGATTCAAAATTAAACCTATCGTATTTACTCATCTTTTTGTTTTAGTGTTTGTATAATTTTTTCGAGGTATAATACAGAATCCATTTGTTCCTGCTTAACGTGTTCTAACCATTCTAAGACGCTTAAATCTTTACGGTCTAACGTAACGCCGTATTTTTTTATCCCTACGTTAGAGCGGTCTAAAAACTGTTTTCTAACAGATTCAACAATGCTATCTACCATAAACCAATAATTTTAGCCTTATGTTTCCAAACAAAATAAATTATAGGGAATATTAACAGCCATAAAAAAGGTAAAAAAGGATTTGATTTTCTTTGTGTATTGTTTGTTTTGGTTTCGGCCTTTTCTGTAGTGATTGTGTCGGCCTTTTTAACGCTGTTATCCTTAACCGTTGCTTTTTCCGCAATAGTTGTATTCACTTTCTTTTTACGGGTTGTTACGGAGGCGTTTTTGTAGGTTTTGCCGTTTACAATAATTTCCTTTTCGTTGTCGATTGGTTTTACTTCTACTTCTTCCACTTCTTCGATTACAACAGTTTTAACTTCTTTGTTTGAAGTAATATCTTTCTTTTCTGTTGCCGTTTTTTCAACTGTCAAGGATTCCTTGACAACTGATTTTTGAACTTTGCGCGATCCGCAACCTAACAGCATCAAAAACAAAGACACAAAAACGAGTGTTATTAATAATTTTTCTAAAAAGTTACTTTTTAAAGGCATAGTTTTAAGGCGTTACGTTATTATTAATTTTATCCTTTATGACTTCTTCAATCACTAAACAGTCTGTATAAAACTCAGCTTTTTCAAAACGGGTTAATGTTTCGTTTAATTCATCAAACGGCAAAGCGTACAAATACTCTTTAAAAGATTTGATAGTTGTAAACTGTTGCCGTAAATTATAAGGATTGGTTTTTAGGAAGAAGGCTTCTGTCATTTAGCGGATTTTGTTTGTCAAATATAAACAAAATACTAATACATTAACGTAATAAATTTAATTATTTAACTAAAAATAAATCAAACAGTTACCAACGCGCCCTTATTCCTCGTATATCGTAGTGTACAAAGTTTGAATAAATGCCTAAACCTCCTTGTTTCATTTTTCCGTTAGCTATTAACAACTCAATAACGATAGCCAACTCTTTAGGCGAAAATCCGTTAACGTTTATATCCGCGGCGCTCGCTGTTAAGTGTTGGCTGTTTTTAGCGCCCTTAACTTTAGCGTTATGTTTGGGTGTACGATAACCGCTCCCCGTAATTAAAACCGATTTGTTTAAATGGTTTCTTAATACTTGCAAGTTGTTGGCTAAATCTTGTAAATTTGAATAAAACTGCACCGGAACTTTTGTGCCGTCTTTGCAATCAAATTCTTCTCTATTAAAATTATTTGTTAATTTCATAATCTATTTTTTAAGCAAAGTGAATAACCACGAAATAAAAGCAACACCAACAACGGCCAACAACCAATTTATTAACTTAACGTAAACATTGTTTTTTGTTTTTTCTTCCTGCAAAACTTTAACTTGGTTTTCTAAAATTTCCTGCTTGGCTGTTAACACATCAATACGGCCCGTCAATCCTTTATCCCCGCTTAAAGTATTACCTAATAAGGCGGATTTAATTTCAGCGACATCTGCTTGAATTTTGTCAACCATATTTTCCATTTTTTCAAACTTTGTTTTTTCGTCAAGTGTCATAATTATTTATTTAAACCCGTTTTATCTCCATCTTTTGAACTGATAAACCCAACACCAATTAAAAAAGTGGTGGCCGTTAAAAACTGCTCGGTAGTTATTTTATTTAACAAATAAACACCTAACATCGCTAAGATTAACAAACCGCTTGCCGTTGTTT
>CAZUSF010000003.1:0-9001 GCA_964623355.1 uncultured Thiobacillus sp.
ATGGTGATCGGCAGCCTGGCCGACAGTCTGGCGAGCCAGGGCCAGGCGGTGGAGAACGATCTCGATCTGGTGCGCGATGCCAGCCCGTTCTACCTGAAACTGTCCGAATCGGTTTTGCGTGAACAACCCGGCCATGCCGCGCTGGCGGAATCGGTGGCTGCCGGCTTCACCCAATATGCCTACGCATTCGTCGCCTTCGAAGCCGACCGCATCGAGTCCAAAGATGCGCGCGCCGCCGAACGCCTGCGGACGCGGGCGGCAAAGCTGTATCAGCGTGCACAGCAGCACGCGATGACCGCGCTGGAATACAACTATCCCGGCATGCCCGCAGCCTTACGCGAGGAAACGGAAAACCCGGCGCCAACGCTGAAACCCGAGCACGTCGGTCTGGCCTATTGGACGGCGGCCGCCTGGGGCGGCTGGATTTCACTCAGCAAGGACAATCCCGATGTCGTCGCCGACTTGCCGCTCGCCGTGCGTCTGGCCCATCTGGCCTGGCAAACCGACCCGAACTGGGGCCAAGGCACGCTGACCGGCTTGCTCGCCACCTTCGAATCCTCGCGTGCCGGCGGCCAACCCGCGCAAGCACTGGACTGGTTTGATCAGGCCATCGCGCAGTCGCAGGGCCGCAGCGTCGGCGCCTTGCTGGGCAAGGCTGAAGGCTACGCATTGCCGGCGGGAAACCGCGAACTGTTCGAGCAATTGATCAACCAGGCGCTGGCGGTGCAGGAAGCGCCGGGCAGCGCGTTGACCTTGCCGAATGAAGTCATGCGTCGACGCGCAGCCTGGCTACAGGAAAGCGTCGACGACCTGTTTTAAGCCTCTGAACGTACCCTCCCAAGTCACCTGGAAAACCGCATGAAATCGTTTCTACTGCTGCTGATTGCCGTCCTGATCACCGGAAACACGATGGCCGCCGCCGACACCTTGCGCATCGGCACTTTAGCGCCGAAAAACTCGCTGTATCACCGTCAGTTGATGGATGTCGGCGAAGCCTGGCGCAAAGCCCAGGGCGGCGGCAAGTATCTGATCTATCCGGATGGCCGCCAGGGTGGCGAGGTCGACATGGTGCGCCGCATGCGCATCGGCCAGTTGCAGGGCGGCTTGATGTCGGTCGCCGGTCTGCGCGAGATCGAGCCGTCGATTGCCGCGTTGCAGAACATGCCGTTGATGTTCCGCAGTTGGGACGAAGTCGATTACGTGCGCGAAAAAATGCGTGCCGGCATGGAACAGAGGTTTCTCGACAAGGGCTTCGTCATTCTGGCCTGGGGCGATGCCGGCTGGGTGCGCTTCTTCTCCAAACAACCGGCGGTGCGTCCGGGCGACTTCCGCAACATGAAATTCTTCACCTGGGGCGGCGAACCGGAACAACAGGAAATCATGAAAAGCCTGGGCTACATTCCGGTACCGCTGGAAACCAACGACATCCTGCCGGCGATCCAGACCGGCATGATCAACGCGGTGCCGTCGACCCCGTATTTCGCGCTGGCCACGCAGGTCTACAACAGCGCGCCGCACATGCTCGACCTGAACTGGGCGCCCATCGTCGGCGCCCTGGTGGTGACCCGCAAAGCCTGGGATGAGATGACGCCGCAAACCCAGGCAGCGGTGCGCAAGGCCGGCGTCGAAGCCGGTGCGCGGATGCGTGCGCAAGCGCGCCTGGAAGTCGACGAAGCGGTGGCGGCGATGCAGAAGCGCGGCCTCAAGGTCAGTAAGCCGAATGCGGAACAGATGCAGGAATGGCTGAAACTGGCCGACACCTTGTACCCGCGCATACGCGGCAAGATGGTGCCGGCGGAAACGTTCGATGAAGTGGTTGCGCTGCTGAAGACCTATCGCGCCGGCAAGGCGCGGTAAGACCATGATGGCCTGGCTGCGCCCACTGGGCGCTTTCGATGCCGTACTGGCGGGCGGCGCGCTGGCGCTGATGATGTTGATTCCGCTGGCCGAAATCGTGTTGCGTCCAACATTCGGGCGCGGCATCGAGAACGCGCCGGTTCTGGTCCAGCATCTGGGCCTGATTCTGGCCATGTTCGGCGCCCTGGTCGCCGAGCGTGGCGGCCATCTGACCTCGCTTGGCGCCGGCCTGGCCGCCGCCGGGCATCCGCTGATCCAGCGCGCCGCCGTGCTCTTCGCCGGCATCAGTTCCGCCTTGCTGGCCGGCATGCTGGCACATGCAAGCTGGGTCTTCGTCAGCAGCGAAATGGCGGCCCCGCACGCGCTGGCCTACGGCATTCCGGGCTGGGTGTTTCAGGCTTCGATGCCGTTCGGCTTTGCCTTGCTCGGCATCAAGATCGCCTCGCGTCTGACCCCATCTTCCGGCTGGCGCTGGCTGTTCGGCATCATGCTGACCCTTGCCGGCGGGCTGTTCGCCAGCCACTTCGATGGCACAACCCTGCCGTTATGGCCTTTTGTCATCTGGCTGCTGATCGTGCTGCTGTGCGGCGCGCCGATCTTCGCCGTGCTCGGCGGGCTGGCGCTGGCGCTGTTCTGGAGCGAAGGCCAACCGCTGGCGGCGATACCGCTCAGCCACTATCAAATCACCGTCAATCCGTCGCTGCCGGCGCTGCCGTTGTTCGCGCTGGCCGGGTTGATCTTTGCCGGCACCGGCGCCGCCGCGCGTCTGGGCGCGCTGTTCACCGCGCTGTTCGGCGGCGGCGTCACCGGCACCGCGGTCGCCGCCGCCCTGCTCTGTTCCTTCTTCACCGCGCTCACCGGCGGCAGCGGCGTCACCATCCTGGCGCTGGGCGGCCTGTTATTGCCGTTGCTGACCAAGGCCGGATTCCCGGAAAAACGCGGCATCGGCCTGGTCACCAGCGCCAGCGCGCTGGGCGTGCTGCTGGCGCCATCGGTGCCGCTGATCATGTACGCGATCATCGCCCGCGTGCCGATCAACAGCATGTTCCTGGCCGGCATCCTGCCGGCGCTGGTGATGGTCGCCTTCCTGCTGCTGGTCGGCGGCTTCCTGCGCCGCAAAGGCCTGATCGCGCCAAGCGCGCCCCTGGTCCGCGCCGAACCGGTATCGGTCAAGACCGCCGCCTGGGCCGCCAAATGGGAAATCATGGCGCCGGTAGTGGCGATCGGCTCGATGGTCAGCGGCCTGGCGACGCCCACCGAAAGCGCCGCCTTGACCGCCGCCTATGCACTGGCGACGCAGACCATCGCCCATCGCGAACTCGACTGGCGCGGCACCGGCCGCGCACTGGTCGGCTGCACCCAGATCATCGGCGGCATCATGTTGATCCTCGGCATGGCGCTCGGCCTGACCAATTACCTGGTCGACACCGGCATTCCGGACCTGATGGTTGAATGGGTGCAATCGATCCTGCCCAACAAATACGCCTTCCTGGTCGCGCTCACGCTGTTTCTGGTGATCGCCGGCGCGTTGATGGAAATCTATGCCGCCATCATCGTCCTCGTTCCGCTACTGCTGCCGTTAGCGCTGGCCTACGGCATCGACCCGATCCACTTCGGCATCCTGTTCCTGGCCAGCCTGGAAATGGCCTTCCTGTTCCCGCCCGCCGGCATGAACATCTATTTCGCCTCCGCCATGTTCGGCAAGTCGATCCGCTATATCGCCGCATCCGTCATCCCGGCGGTGGCGGCGATGTTCCTCGGCGCGCTGACCATATCGCTATTCCCATTTCTGTCGACCTGGCTGCCTTCACTTCTCGGTTCCGGATAGCACGTTTGCGGTGGGAGCGACTTCGCAGTCCCCGCTGGCTGCGCTAGCATCCGACCCTCTCCCGATGGCAGCCATCATGAACGAGCAAACCGCCCACCCCCGCACCGCCGATCTGCGCATCGATGCCAGTTGGATCATTCCAGTCGAACCCGATCAACGTTCGCTTGCTGACCATAGCCTGCTAATCAGGGATGGCCATATCGCCGCTCTGGTACCACGCGACGAAGCCGATAACTGGATAAGCCGGGAGCGCGTGCATCTGCCTAACCATGTGCTGATCCCCGGCCTGGTCAACCTGCATACGCATGCCGCGATGACGCTGCTACGCGGTTTTGCCGACGATCTGCCGTTGATGACCTGGCTGAATGAATTCATCTGGCCGGCGGAGAATCGTCATGTCTCTTCGGCTTTTGTTCGCGATGGCACACGCCTGGCCTGCCTGGAAATGCTGAAGACCGGCGTGACCTGCTTCAACGACATGTATTTTTTCTCCGATGCAGTAATCGAAGCGGCGGTAGAAGCTGGCATGCGAGTTTCGGCCGGGCTGATCGTGGTGGATTCGCCGACGCCCTATGCCGCTGATCCGGATGGCTATCTGCAAAAAGGTCTGGCGCTGCGCGATGAGTGGATTGACCACCCGTTGGCCAATTTCTGCATGGCGCCGCATGCGCCTTACACCGTCGGCGACCGCTCACTGGAAAAAGTGGCGACCTATGCGGCGCAGCTTGATTTGCCGATTCACATGCACATCCATGAAACCGAGCATGAAATCGAGCACAGTCTGTCGCACTATGGCGTGCGTCCGCTGGCACGACTGCAGGCGTTGGGATTGCTGACGCCGAGCCTGATCGCAATTCATGCGGTGCATCTGAACGCAGATGAAATCGCTCTGCTGGCCAGCCATGGCTGCCATGTGGCGCATTGCCCAAGCTCGAATCTGAAACTGGCCAGCGGCTTTGCGCCAATTGCAGATTTGCTTGCCGCCGGCGTCAATGTCGGCATCGGCACCGATGGTGCAGCCAGCAACAATCGGCTCGACCTGATCGGCGAAATGCGTCTGGCTGCGCTGCTCGGTAAAGGCGTGTCAGGCAACCCGTCGGCCTTGCCCGCACATCAGGTGTTACGAATGGCGACGCTGAACGGTGCACGCGCACTTGGTCTGGAGGCGCAAATCGGCTCATTGGAAGTTGGCAAAATGGCCGACATTGTCGCCATTGATCTGAATCACCCGGCGACGCAACCCTGCTATGACCCGATCTCGCAACTGGTCTACAGCGCCGGCAGCGATCAGGTCAGCCATGTCTGGGTGGGTGGAAATCCGGTTCTGAGCGAAGGAAGCTGCCTGAGCCTGGATGCCGACGAAGTCATCGCTCGGGCACATGTCTGGCGCGGGCGGATTGCCGAGTAAAGAAATTTCCAGCCCAGAAATTTCCACCCCAAAATAAACAGGGCGCTTCAGCTAGCTGAAGCGCCCTGTTTAACTGTTGTTACATCAAGGCAACGATTTCAGGCCGTTACCAGGCTTTCCTTGAACTCCAGTTTCACAGCGTCGTTTTCACCGATATCCACCGTGACCTCGCCACCTTCGCTAAGACGGCCAAACAAAAGTTCGTCGGCCAGCGCCTTGCGGATCGTGTCCTGAATCAGACGTCCCATCGGACGCGCGCCCATCAGCGGGTCAAAGCCCTTGCTCGCCAGCCACTTTCTCAATGCCTCGGTGAAGTGGGCTTCCACTTTCTTGATGTGCAGTTGTTCTTCCAGTTGCATCAGGAACTTGTCGACCACGCGCAGGATGATTTCTTCATCCAATGCCGCAAACGAAATCGTGGCATCAAGCCGATTGCGGAATTCCGGCGTGAACAGGCGTTTGATTTCCACCATTTCATCACCGGCTTTCTTCGGCAGCGAGAAACCGATCCCGGTTTTGTTCATCGACTCGGCGCCGGCATTGGTGGTCATGATGATGATCACGTTGCGGAAGTCAGCCTTGCGGCCGTTGTTGTCGGTCAGCGTGCCGTGATCCATCACCTGTAACAGGATGTTGAAGATGTCCGGATGCGCTTTCTCGATTTCATCGAGCAACAGCACGGCGTAGGGATTCTTGGTAATCGCTTCGGTCAGCAGGCCGCCCTGCTCGAAACCGACATAGCCGGGTGGCGCGCCGATCAGCCGGGAAACGGCATGCCGTTCCATGTATTCCGACATATCGAAACGTAGCAGTTCAACACCCAACACGTAGGCCAGTTGGCGTGCGACTTCGGTTTTACCGACGCCGGTGGGGCCGGAGAAGAGGAAGGAACCGATCGGTTTTTGCGGATTGCCGAGGCCGGAACGGGTCATCTTGATTGCGGAAGACAGCGCGTCGATCGCGCGATCCTGGCCGAACACCACGGCACGCAGATCGCGATCCAGATTCTTCAGCGCATTGCGCTCATCATTCGCAACGGTTTTCGCTGGCACGCGCGCAATCTTGGCGACGATGTCCTCGATTTCCTTCGGTGTGATGACTTTCTTCTGCTTCGATTTGGGCTGGATGCGCTGTGCCGCGCCGGCTTCGTCAATAACGTCGATCGCCTTGTCCGGCAGATGACGGTCGTTGATGTAACGGGCGGAGAGTTCGGCCGCGGTGGAGAGTGCGCCCTGGGTATATTTGACGTTGTGATGCAATTCAAAGCGCGACTTGAGGCCTTTCAGAATCGCAACCGTTTCCGCCACCGAGGGTTCGTTGACATCGACTTTCTGGAAGCGCCGCGACAATGCGTGGTCCTTCTCGAAGATGCCGCGGAATTCAGTATAGGTCGTCGCGCCAATGCAGCGCATCTGGCCGGACGAGAGCGCCGGCTTGAGCAGGTTGGACGCATCCAGCGTGCCGCCGGAAGCCGCGCCGGCGCCAATCACGGTATGAATTTCATCGATAAACAGGATGGCTTTCGGATTCGCCGCCAGTTGTTTGATCACTGCTTTCAGGCGCTGTTCGAAGTCGCCGCGGTATTTGGTGCCAGCCAGCAAGGCACCCATGTCGAGTGCGTAAACGATTGCGCCTTCAAGAATGTCCGGCACGCTGCCTTCGACGATTCGACGTGCCAATCCTTCCGCAATGGCGGTCTTGCCAACGCCAGCCTCGCCAACCAGAAGGGGATTGTTCTTGCGCCTGCGACACAGGGTTTGAATCACCCGCTCCAGTTCCTGATCGCGGCCAATCAATGGGTCGATCTTGCCCGCCTGCGCTTGCAGGTTGAGATTACTGGTGAAGGAATCGAGTGGTGAGGCCGACTTCTCTTCACTTTCGGGTTGCTCATTAGCCGGTTCTCCGCGTCCGCTGGGAGCGGCTTCCTGCGTCGTCTTCGCAATGCCATGCGAGATGAAATTGACGACATCCAGACGGGTGAGGCCTTGCTGATTCATGAAGTGCAGCGCATGCGAATCCTTTTCGCCAAAGATCGCAACCAGCACATTGGCGCCGGTGACTTCCTTTTTGCCGGAAGATTGCACATGCAGGATGGCGCGCTGAATGACGCGCTGGAAGCCTAACGTGGGTTGCGTATCGACATCGGCTTCGCCCGGCACTCTGGGGGTATGGCGCTCAATGAATTCAGCCAGCTTTTTGCGCAAATCTTCAATATTGGCGGCACAGGCTCGTAGAACCTCGGCTGCTGAAGGATTGTCGAGCATGGCAAGCAGAAGGTGTTCCACGGTAATGAACTCATGGCGTTTCTGCCGGGCCTCCATAAAGGCCATATGCAAACTGACTTCCAACTCTTGGGCGATCATTGACTTTCCTCCATCACGCATTGCAGCGGATGCTGGTGATTACGTGCGAAATCTTTCACCTGATGAACTTTGGTTTCAGCAACATCACGTGGATAAATTCCGGCCAGACCAGCGCCTTCATTATGCACTTTGAGCATGACTGACGTGGCTTGTTCGCGCCCCATCTGAAAAAACCTTTCGAGCACATGGATGACGAATTCCATTGGTGTGAAATCGTCGTTCAGAAGTAATACCTTATATAGCGGAGGCGGTATCGCTTTTGTCCGTTCCGCATGAATCACTAATTCATCTTGATGCCTTGCTGCCATTGGGGGTACGCGAGATTCGGATGACAACATTGTGCGGCTGAAAAGATTTTTTTCAAGCCGATTGACGACAGGGTGATTAGGCGAGTAAAAAGCCCACGTTTGGGCGTGCCTGACCAGATAATGCGGGTAATAGTTCAAGCGTTTTTTTAATTAAGTTATGTCGGTTTTTGTTTAGGAGCAGTTTCAATGGCCACTGGCACTGTTAAATGGTTTAACGACTCTAAAGGTTTCGGCTTCATTACCCCTGATGGTGGTGGTGATGATGTGTTCGCCCACTTTTCCGCGATTAATTCAAAGGGCTTCAAAAGCCTGAAAGAGAATCAGCGTGTTACTTTTGATGTGGTGGACGGCCCCAAAGGCAAGCAAGCCTCCAACATCGTACCGATGTAATTCGGTTTTCCGGCAAACGGGGATATCCCCGCTTGGTTAATTGCTCGGAGATGCTTCTGCGAGTTATCTAAGTATTTCTGTTTGCCGCCAGTTTTCTTGGTCCCTGCGTTCCGCGTCCCTTGTGCTATATCTTGATTCACAAGATCAGACGCTGGCGCAGGAGCGGCCAAAATGAAAATCTCTCTGAATGTTTCCCAGCAACTACTGGAATTGGAATCCTTGTCTTCGGCGGCTCAGGAAAATTCGGCATCCCGCCCTCAGTTGCAGCATTTGCTTGCCGGTCTTGAGCGCCAGAAAGATGAGCTTGGCCCAATTGCCGATGAGCTCATCGCGCTGCTGAATCGGGTCGGGGCGACGGCCTCTGCGTTGGCCGATCTACCCCAATCCCGCAGTCACTCCTAATCCATCCAGCGGATCATTTCCGTGCCGAATTCGGAACACGGAATCTGGGTGGCGCCGTCCATCAAGCGGGCGAAGTCGTAAGTCACTTTCTTGGCGCGGATAGCGCCGTCCATGCCCTTGATGATCAGGTCCGCCGCTTCCAGCCAGCCCATGTGGCGCAACATCATTTCACCCGAGAGAATGATCGAACCCGGATTGACGTAATCCTTGCCGGCGTATTTTGGCGCCGTGCCATGCGTGGCTTCGAACATCGCGACCGAGTCCGAAAGATTCGCTCCCGGCGCGATGCCGATGCCGCCGACTTCCGCCGCCAACGCATCGGAAACATAGTCGCCGTTCAGGTTCAGCGTGGCGATCACGTCGTACTCGTCGGGACGCAGCAGAATCTGCTGCAGGAAGGCATCGGCGATGACGTCCTTGATGACGATCCCGTTCGGCAATTTCA
>CAZUSF010000003.1:9101-18112 GCA_964623355.1 uncultured Thiobacillus sp.
TAGATGTCTTCGGTGTTCTCGCGGAAGATCACCATATCGACCTTTTCCGGCGCTTTCACCGGTGTCGGAACGCCGGTGAAATAACGCACCGGGCGCAGGCAAACGTAGAGGTCGAGCATCTGGCGCAACGCTACGTTGAGCGAGCGGATGCCGCCGGAAGTCGGTGTGGTCAGCGGGCCTTTGATCGAAACCACAAAGTCGCGAATCGCCGCGACGGTTTCATCCGGCAGCCAGGCATCGGCGCCATACACCTTGGTCGCTTTTTCGCCGGCGAAGACTTCCATCCACTCGATCTGGCGCTTGCCGCCATAGGCTTTGGCGACGGCGGCATCAAGCACTTTGATCATCACCGGGGTGATATCCACGCCGGTGCCATCGCCCTCGATAAACGGGATAATCGGCCGATCCGGCACATTCAGCGAAGCATCGGCATTGACGGTAATTTTTTCGCCGGCGGTCGGCATCTTGATTTGGCTGCTCATGGCAACTCCTGTTCAAAGTTATCGAATCGAAACTATTAGTCAGATGGCACGCATCATTTT
This sequence comes from uncultured Thiobacillus sp., assembly GCA_964623355.1. GTDB lineage: Bacteria > Pseudomonadota > Gammaproteobacteria > Burkholderiales > Thiobacillaceae > PFJX01. The sequence continues at coordinate 9,644 of CAZUSF010000003.1, forward strand.
ATTCAACAAGCCTTACGGGATCCTGAGCCAATTTACCGATGAAGATGGTCACCCCGGGCTCAAGGCCTATCTTGATATTCCCGGTGTCTATGCGGCTGGACGCCTGGATCGCGATAGCGAGGGCTTGTTGATTTTAACTGACGATGGTGCGCTACAGCATCGCCTTGCCGACCCGCGCCACAAACTGCCGAAAACCTATTGGGTGCAGGTGGAAGGCGCGCCGACCGACGCCGATTTGACGCCGTTGCGGCAGTCGATGGATTTGGGCGATTTTGTCAGCCAGCCGGCACAGGCACGCGTGATCGACGAACCGCAAAATCTGTGGCCGCGCGATCCGCCGGTGCGCTTTCGCAAATCGATACCCACCACCTGGATTGAACTTGTGCTGAAAGAAGGCAAGAACCGGCAGGTGCGGCGGATGACCGCGAAAGCGGGATTTCCGACTTTGCGTTTGTTGCGGGTGGTTGTCGGCAACTATCGGCTGGAGGGATTGCAGCCTGGAGAATGGCGGGTATCGACAGCTTGAGCCGTGTGCGCGGCACCCTGCCAGGTTAGAGCAAATTCAGGGACTCAAATCTCGACCCTGAATAGTTCGGAGAAATTCCTGCTCGTCGCTTCAGCAACCTGTTCCAGCGGGATACCGCGCAAATTCGCGATTTCTTCAGCAACGTGCCTGACGTAAGCCGGTTCATTGCGTTTGCCACGATGCGGCATCGGGGCCAGATAGGGGGAATCGGTTTCAATCAGCATGCGTTCCAGCGGCACATGGCGCGCCACATCTTTCAAATCCTTCGCGCTTTTGAATGTGACGATGCCGGAAAACGAGATGTAAAACCCCATCGCCAGCGCCGCTTCTGCGACAGCCCAAGACTCGGTAAAACAGTGCATGACGCCGCCGGCCTGTTGTGCATCTTCTTCCTTCATGATCGCCAACGTGTCATCCGCCGCGCTGCGCGTGTGGATGATCAACGGCTTGCCAGCCTGCTTGGCGGCACGGATATGGGTGCGAAAACGGGCGCGCTGCCAATCAACCTCTTCCCGCGCCATGCGGTAGTAATCGAGTCCGGTTTCGCCAATCGCAACCACGCGCGGATGGCGCGCCAGCGCAACCAGTTCCTCAACAGCAGGCTCGCGACCGGCATCATGGTCCGGATGCACGCCGACCGAGGCGTACAGATTGGGGTGCGCTTCCGCGACGGCGAGAACGCGCGGAAAATTTTCCAGATTCACGGATACGCACAACGCGGCATCAACCTGCGCCGCGCGCATGTTTTCCAGCAGCGGCATCACGCCTTCGCTGAAATCGGGAAAATCAATATGGCAGTGGGAATCGATGAACATCTGACAGCCAGCAAAGAATTACATGGTGTGGGTTTGGCGAGTCGATTTCATGGCATTGCCAAGAATGCTTTCGATTTTGAGACGCACCGCAGTGGCACTCTCGGTTTCATCAAATTGCACGCCGATTCCTTGCTGACGGTTGCCTTGTGAACCGGCCGGCGTGATCCAGACCACGCGCCCCGAGATCGGCAATTTATTCGCCTCATCCATCAGGGTCAGCAACATATAAACCTGATCCCCCATCTGGTAGGGCCGGTTGGTTGGAATGAACAAGCCGCCGCCTTTGATGTGCGGCATGTAGGCGGCAAACAGGGCGGTCTTCTCCTTGATCGCCAACGAAAGCATGCCTGCCCGGCCAGCCGCCGGTTTTGCACTGTCACTCATTTCTTTTCCTTGATGATCATGACTTTGATTGACGCGTCCCGGCGACTGCCGCGACATAACGAATCAGCCAGGATTCTAACAACAAGGCCGCATTCAACGGGTGGCGCAACCAGCGTCCTGCGGCAGCCAGTTCCCGCTCAAGCGCGAGCAAGCCGGCAAGATCGGCCTGTTCGCCCAATTGGGTGACCAATTCGATGCGAGCGGGGAAAAAACGCGCTGCGCCAGCCAACCGCTGCGACAACACATCATGCACCCAACGTAGCAGCCAGCCCCAGGATTCGGCCAACAGGGGTTTGTAAGCCTCAGCCACAGCGCAGACATCAAGTTGCGCCGGCCGCGACAAATGATTCAGAAACACCTCGCGCCGTTGCGTCCGTTCCGGCTCGGCATACGCAATAGCAGTCAGCGGCGCGCCCCCCGCCTCCGCCAGCACGGCATCCGGGTTATCGATACCAGCCTGTTGCATCCAGTCCAGCGCCAACCCCGGTTCAGGCAAGCCGACGGCAATCTTGCGACAGCGCGAGCGCACGGTGGGCAGCAAACGTCCGGGCTGATGCGACACCAGAATCAGCAACACCCGAGGCGGCGGCTCTTCCAGGGTTTTCAACAAGGCGTTGGCGGCGGCGGCGTTCATGAATTCGGCGGGGTAAATCACGGCACTGCGCCAGCCGCCCCGATGCGCGCTGAGAGTCAGGAAATCGGTAACTTCACGCACCTGTTCAACCTTGATTTCCTTGCTCGCCTTCTTGGTGATCTTGCCGGATTCGTCCGTCTCTTCTTCCTTCGGTTCGAGATACCGATAGTCCGGATGGTTGCCTTGCAAGAACCAGTTGCAGGCATCGCAAAGGCCGCAAGCGCCTTGCGCGCCAGGCGCTTCACACAGGATCCACTGCGCCAGCGCCAAGCCCAGATCGCGCTTGCCGACACCGGACGGACCATGCAGCAACAAGGCATGCGGCATGCGTTCGCGGTCGGCGCTCAATTGCTGAAACAGCGCCTGATTCCAGGGATGAATCACGCCTTCGTCTCCATCGCTGTTTCCAATACCACGCCGAGCTGCTGCCGAACCTGGTCGAGACTGCGACTGCCATCGATGATCTTGATGCGCGCTGAAAACTGTTCGGCGCGACGCAGATACGCGGCGCGGACGCGGGCATGGAAGTCGGTTTGCTCGCGTTCGAATCGATCCGGCGCACGCGCTGAAGACAGTCTCTGCGCGGCAATCTCGGGGGCAAGATCGAACAAGAGAGTCAAATCTGGCTGCAAATCGGCATGCACCCAGTCTTCCAGCACCGCCAGACGCGCTTCCGACAGGCCACGGCCGCCCGATTGATAGGCAAAGCTGGCATCGGTAAAGCGGTCGGAGATCACCACTGCACCGGCCGCCAGAGCTGGCCGGATCACTTGTTCAATATGCTCGCGGCGGGCCGCAAACATGATCAATGCTTCGGTCTCGGCATGCATCGGCTGGTGCAACACCATTTCACGCAATTGTTCGCCAATCGCCGTACCGCCCGGCTCGCGGGTCATCCGAACTTGCCGGCCACGCGAGGTAAACCAAGTCTCCAGCCAGTTCAAATGGCTGCTCTTGCCGGCGCCATCGACACCTTCCAGCGTAATAAACATCTCAGCGCCCTCTCTGATAACGATTCACGGCGCGGTTATGCGCATCCAGGTTTTCAGAAAACACATGCCGGCCGCCCCCCTTGGAGACGAAATAGAGCGCCTTGCTGGTTTCTGGATGCAATGCCGCCTGGATCGCCGCCAGACCCGGCAAGGCAATCGGCGTCGGCGGCAAACCGCCGCGGGTATAGGTGTTGTAGGGCGTATCGGTAAGCAGATCGACACGCCGCAGATTGCCGTCAAACTGGGCACCAAGGCCATAGATCACGGTCGGATCGGTCTGCAAGCGCATGCCAAGCCGCAAGCGGTTAATGAAGACGGAAGCAATCAGAGGCCGTTCATCGGCAGCGCCAGTCTCCTTCTCGATGATCGATGCCATGATCAGCACTTCATACGGCGAGCGATAAGGCAGCCCCGGCGAGCGCATTGCCCAGCTTGCGGCCAGGTTTTCCTGCATCGCATGGTAAGCGCGCTTGTACAAAACAAGCTCGGAACTGCCCTTGTCAAAGAAATAGGTGTCCGGAAAGAACAAGCCTTCCGGATGTGTCTCGCTGGCGCCAACCGCGCGCAACAGTTCGGCATCGGTCATGTTCACCGTGTCATGCCGCAGCGCGGGATTGGCCGCCACGCTGCGTCGCACGTCCTGAAAGGTCCAGCCCTCGATCAGAGCCAGCTTGCCAAGGATGGTGTCTCCCTGGGTGATCTTGCGCAGCAATTCAAGCGGTGTTGCAGCCTGCTCCAGCGCATAGCTGCCTGCCTTGATCTCGCCTGCCTGGCCTTTCAGTCGCGCCAGCAGAACAAAGGCCCAGGGGTGCGACAGCACGCCGCTCCGATGCAGTTCTTCACTTGCCGTTTTCAGCGCCGTGCCACGATGAATCGAGAAGTCGATTGGATATGTCACGCCAGGCATTTGCATCGGTTGCCTGGCATAGCCAAACAAAACGGCCGCAATAATGATCCCGGCGATAAAGCTCAGCAGGAGAAAACGGTTGATCCATCTACGCATCAAGCCATTCCTTAAGACGCGGACTAATCACCGGATCAGGCCAGTTTTTTGTTTCCAGACGCGCGACGCGGCGCAGTCCCATCACGCTATTGGTCAACATCACTTCATCGGCTTCAAACACTGCTTGCAGGTTCAAGTCCGCTTCTTCGACGTCCAATCCCCGTTCGCTAGCCAGCCGCATCAATCGGCCGCGTGTAACGCCGGCGACGCCGCATTGATCGAGGCGCGGCGTCAGGAGCCGGTTACGCTGCCAGATGAAAAGGTTGCTCATGACGCCGCAAATCACGCGCTCAGCATGATCCAGCATCAGTCCTTCGTGAATCTCCGGTGCCGACCACTCGCTGCGAGCCAATACGTTTTCCAATCGATTCAAATGCTTGATACCAGCCAGGCGCGGCTGCCAGCCAAGCCGCAACGAACAAATCCGTACACAAAGATCGGATGTCCGCTGGCCAGAATTCGGGGCTGCATCAAACACCATCAAACGCCGCACCGGTTGCGCGGCGGGCGGCAGGTAACCGCGCGGTCCACTTCCCCGCGTCACGATCAGCTTCAGGATACCGTCAGTCAGTTGGGCAGGGAAACGATCCAGATCTGCACACCAGACCGCAGAATCTGGCGCAGCCAGACCGATTCTGCCGGCATCTTCAGTCAGTTTGGCGACTTGCTCCAGCCACCAGAGCGGCTTGCCAGCGACCATGCGCAAGGTGCGAAACACGCCATCGCCGTAGAGAAAACCCCGATCATCAGCAGGAATGCAGGCCGACGACTCGCCATCAACCAGAATGACAGGTTGCGCTTTATTCAACGCACTCATTGCAGCTGTGATTGCCGCTGTCATCGCTTTTGACGCGGCATCACGCCCCGAATCAGGCTGATGTCAGACCTTGGCGAAGATGACCGTGCCGTTGGTGCCGCCAAAGCCAAAGGAATTGGAGAGCGCCACATTGACCTTGGCATCACGCGCAATGTTGGCGACGTAATCCAGATCGCAACCTTCGTCCGGCTCAATCAGATTGATCGTCGGTGGCACCGCCTGGTGAGCAATGGTCAAGGCCGAGAACACGGCTTCAATACCGCCCGCAGCACCCAGCAGATGGCCAGTCATCGATTTGGTTGAGCTGACCATGACCTTGCTCGCATGTTCGCCAAGCGAAAGCTTCACCGCCTTGGTTTCAGCCAGATCACCCAACGGGGTCGAGGTACCGTGCGCGTTGATGTAATCGACCTGGTCCGGATTGATGCCGGCGTTGCGCAAAGCCACATCCATGCAGCGCGCAGCGCCCGAGCCATCTTCAACCGGCGCGGTCATGTGATGCGCATCCGCGCTCTTGCCATAGCCGATCAGTTCGCAATAGATGCGAGCGCCGCGCGCTTTGGCATGTTCATATTCTTCCAGCACCAGAACACCGGCACCTTCGCCCATGACGAAGCCGTCCCGTCCCTTGTCCCAGGGACGACTGGCGGCTGCGGGATCATCGTTACGGGTCGAAAGTGCGCGCGCTGCTGCAAAACCGCCAATGGCCAGCGGGCAGATGGTGGATTCAGCACCGCCCGCGATCATCACATCGGCCTCGCCATACTCGATCATGCGGCCGGCTTCGCCTACCGAATGGGTGCCGGTGGTGCACGCTGTCACCATCGCCACGTTCGGCCCTTGCAAGCCGAACATGATCGACAAATGGCCTGAGATCATGTTGATGATGGTGGCCGGGATGAAGAAAGGAGAAATCTTGCGCGGACCATCGGCCAAATAAACCTTGTGGGTTTCTTCGATCATTTGCAGACCGCCGATGCCGGAACCGATGTTGACGCCGATGCGTTCACGATTGGCCTCGTTGACTTCGATACCGGAATCCTTGAAGGCATCAATCGCGGCCGCCAGACCATAATGGATGAAGGTATCCATCCGGCGAGCATCCTTCGGGGTCAGGTATTTGGCCAGATCGAAGTTCTTCACATCGCCCGCGATCTGGCTGGCGAAAGCGGAGGCATCGAAACGGTTGATTCGGGTAATACCGGAACGCCCTGCCATCAGACTGGCCCACGCGTCACTTACGCTATTGCCGACGGGAGAAATGATACCGAGCCCGGTAACCACGACTCTGCGCTTGGTCATGGGAAACTCCTGGGAAACACCAGATACGGGAATATGCAAGAAACCCGGCCGAGCCGGTATTCAAGAGAGAGCGAGCTCAGAGCGAGGGCGATGCCCTGCGCTCTGACAAACAGGAATTACTTGCTCAAGTGGCCGTTGACGTAATCGACAGCCTGCTGAACCGTGGTGATTTTCTCAGCTTCTTCATCGGGGATTTCGCACTCGAAAGCTTCTTCCAGCGCCATCACCAGTTCCACCGTGTCGAGAGAGTCAGCACCCAGGTCGTCCACGAAGGAAGACTCAAGCTTCACATCGGCTTCGTTGGCGCCCAGTTGTTCGGCGACGATCTTTTTGACACGTTGTTCAATATCACTCATCAGATAACTCCCACTAGGGTAGAAAAATTACGGGTAGCAAAAAAGCCGGGGCATTCTAGCAGTCTGTCGAAGACGATGAAACCGGCTAAAAGACGCCCCGTCTCGAAAAATAACATTACAGCAATAATTGCATATCAACCGGCAAGCGCCTCAGTCCATGTACATGCCACCGTTGACGTGCAGCGTGGCACCTGTGACATAAGCCGCGCCATCCGACGCCAGATACACCACGGCATGGGCAATATCTTCCGGCGTACCCAACTTGCCAAGCGGGATCCGCTCCATCAATTTGCCACGCGCAGCCTCGGGCAGACCCTTGGTCATGTCGGTATCGATGAAGCCGGGCGCCACGCAATTCACCGTGATGCCGCGACTGCCGACTTCCTGCGCCAACGATTTGGAGAAACCGATCATGCCGGCCTTGGCCGCAGCATAGTTGGTCTGGCCCGCGTTGCCCGAGACACCAACCACCGAAGCGATGCTGATGATGCGGCCAAAACGGGCCTTCATCATCGGACGCAAGACTGCACGCGACAGGCGAAACACCGAAGTCAGGTTGGTCTCCAGAATGGCGTTCCATTCATCATCCTTCATCCGCATCAGCAGGTTGTCGCGCGTAATACCGGCGTTGTTCACCAGAACATCAATCCGGCCATAACGCGCCATGACACCTTCAATGGCGGCATCAACCTGGGCAGCGTCGTTGACATCGAGCATCAAACCTTCGCCCTGCAATCCTGCTTCGGCCAGGGCGGCAGAAATGGATTCCGCACCTGACACACTGGTTGCAGTTCCAACCACGCTACAGCCGGCTTTCGCCAAGGCATGCAGAATGGCCTTGCCGATACCCCGCGTAGCTCCAGTCACCATGGCAACACGTTGTTCCATATGCATCTCCTTATTTTTCAGGTTTCAAGCCTGAATTTTTTAACCACCTGAATTACGCTCGTATCTTCGCCAAAGCGTCGGTCAGCGCGGCGGCATCCGCCAGCGCTGCGCCCGGCAAGCCATCGACGATGCGCTTGTTGAGGCCAGCCAGCACTTTGCCAGGACCACATTCCGCCACCAACTGAACACCTTGTGCGGCAAAGCTTTGCACTGTTTCGACCCAGCGCACCGGGCTGAACAACTGACGTGCCAAGGCATCACGGATCGCCGCCGGATCGGCATGGCTGGCCACATCGGCGTTGTGCAACACCATCACGCCGGGTGTCTTGATCTCGATTTCCGCCAGCGCCAGACGCAGCTTGTCGGCTGCCGGCTGCATCAAGGCGCAATGTGAAGGAACGGAAACCGGCAATGGCAGGGCGCGCTTGGCGCCCTTTGCCTTGGCCAGCGCACAACCACGATCCACCGCCGCCTTGTGGCCAGCAATCACCACCTGGCCGGGCGAATTGAAATTGACGGCTGCCAGCACTTCATTCTCGGCGGCTTCCGCGCATACCGCGCGCACCGCATCATCATCCAGTCCGAGCACAGCGGCCATGGCGCCAACGCCCTCCGGCACAGCCGATTGCATGGCCTCGGCGCGCAATCGCACCAACTTGATCGCATCGGCGAAACCCAGCGCACCGGCACAGACCAGCGCGGTGTATTCGCCCAGACTATGTCCCGCCATCATGGCCGGTGCCGGACCGCCC
>CAZUSF010000003.1:18212-26697 GCA_964623355.1 uncultured Thiobacillus sp.
GCTGCCGAGGTATTGCCATGCCGATCAACCGTGACCACGACCTGGTCCATGCTCATGCCCAGTTTCTTTGCCGTCGCCTGGATGATGCGGATATTGGCTTGATGTGGCACCAGCCAATCGATGTCGGATTTCTGCAGGCCATTCGCCGCCAGCGTTTCATCGACAATCGCATCCAGCGTATTGACCGCCATCTTGAACACGGCGTTGCCGGACATGCGCATGTAGCAGGCGCCTTCCTTTTTCAGCGACACGCCGCCATCGACAAACAATAAATCCTGATAACGACCATCGGCGTGCAAATGGGTCGCAATGATCCCGGGTTGCTCGGATGCACGCAGCACCACTGCACCAGCGCCGTCGCCCCACAACATGCAGTTGCTGCGGTCGTCCCAATCGGTAATCCGCGACAAGGTCTCGGCGCCGACGACCAGCGCGGTCTTGACCTGGCCGGATCGGATGAACTGATCCGCCACCGATACCGCATAAACGAATCCACTACAGACCGCTTGCACGTCAAATGCCGGACAACCATTGGTAATGCCCAACTTGGCCTGAAGCACGCACGCCGTACTGGGAAACACCCGGTCCGAGGTCGTCGTGGCGACCACAATCAACTCAACTTCGCTGGCATCGACACCTGCCGCATCGAGCGCGCTTTCGGCTGCTTTCTGCGCCAGGTCGCTGGTCAACTCGCCTTCCGCAGCGATATGACGCTCACGAATGCCGGTGCGTTCAACGATCCACTCGCTGGTGGTTTCGATCCGTTTTTCGAGCTCGGCATTGGTCAAAATGCGCGCCGGCAGATAGCTGCCAGTGCCCGTGATGCGGGAATAGATTCGGGTCATGGGAGATGCAATCTGCGTCAAGCGAACTCTCCTTCTTCTGACATGCCATTCGGCATGTCATTGTGGACGCCGACCTGGTCGGCGATTCGGCGCAACAGACCGCCACGCACTTCCTCGGCAGCCTTGAGAATGGCCTGCTCGAAAGAAAACACATCGGCGGAACCATGACTTTTGATAATCACGCCATTCAACCCAAGCAAGCTGGCGCCATTGTATCGACGCGGATCAAGATTGCGCTTGAAGGCGCGCAACACCGGCCAGGAGATCAGGCCGGCCAGGCGCGTTAGCGGGGTTCGCTTGAATTCGCCGCGCAAGCGATCGCCAATCAGCTTGGCCAAACCCTCCGAAGCCTTGAGGGCGACATTGCCAACGAAGCCATCGCACACCACGACATCGACAGTGCCCATGTAAATATCGTTGCCTTCCACATTGCCGTAGAAATTGAGCCCGCTGGCTCTGAGCATTTCGCCAGCCTGCTTGACCACATCGTTACCCTTGATTTCTTCTTCGCCGATATTAAGCAGGCCGATGCTGGGTCTTTCCTTGTGTTCTATCGCGGAAACCAGCGCCGAGCCCATGATGGCGAATTGGCGCAGGTGTTCCGCCGAACAATCGACGTTCGCCCCCAGGTCAAGCATGTAAGTCCGGCCGGTACGGGAGGGCAAGGTTGAGGCGATGGCGGGACGATCGATGCCGGGAAGCGTCTTCAAGACAAAGCGCGACACCGCCATCAAGGCACCGGTATTGCCGGCCGACACGCCGGCATCAGCTTCGCCACGCTTGACGATGTCAGCCGTGACACGCATTGAAGAATCTTTTTTGGTGCGCAAAGCGACCGGCAAAGAATCGTCCATCGTCACCACTTCACTGGCGTGATGCACCCTCAGGCGTGTGCCTGCAGAAGTTTTATTGACTTTGAGTTCAGCGTTAATGGCATCCGAGAGACCAACAAGAACGATGTTGACATCGGAATTTTTGCTCAGGAAGTCGAGCGCCGCCTTGACCGTCACATGGGGACCGTGGTCGCCCCCCATGGCATCAATCGCGATAGTGATTTCTCGCATGAACGTTCAGCTTAAGGAAAACCAGTACGACATGCCTGGCTCATCTCAAGCTGAGCCGACGCGGAAATTAGCTGTTGTCAGCCTTGGTATTGAGCACTTTGCGGCCACGATAAAAGCCGGTCGGGCTGATATGGTGACGCAGATGCATCTCACCAGTAGTCGGCTCGACTGCGGTCGGAGGCGTGGTCAGGAAGTCGTGGGCACGATGCATGCCACGCTTGGAGGGGGATTTTTTATTCTGCTGAACAGCCATGACGATCTCCTAAAAAACGCTAAATCACTAAATACTTGAATTCAAAAACTGCCGGGTCATTACAAAAACAACGACCCCGACAGGCAATACCCAATCCGATCAATTTTTTCCGACGAGCACCAAGCCAGCGGGATCGCATTCGCCTTCGGGGTGCATTGGCACCAGTGGAATGGCGAGCAAAATCTCGTCTTCAACCAGAACCGCCACATCCAACTCCGGGTCAGCAACCAACGCATCGAGCATGGGATCAAGCGCTTCCCAGCGCGCCAACTCGGCTTCATTTCTAGCCACCGGCAAAACAGTATCCAGATTCAACATTTCGGGATACAACGACATGCAAAGCTGGCAGGTCAGCCAGACTTTGGCCTCAACCTGCAGCCGTAGCGCCGGTCGTCCGGAAGCCGAAACACCATCAAGCCGGTATTGCACTGCAACATCATCTGGCCTCAAACTATCGCTCAAACGCGGCAACTCTTCGACGCGCAAACTGCCCTTCAGGCTCTCGCCGGACTTGGCAAATTGCAGGCTATCAAAGGGTCTCCGTGCAGACATAAGCCGGAAATGTTAAGCTGCGCGGCTGTTTTTGTCAAAGACAACGCCACCTACAACGCCACTTTCTAAGGTCAAAGCGTGATCAGGAAAATACTCATCGCAAACCGAGGTGAAATCGCGGTTCGGATTGTTCGGGCATGCAAGGAAATGGGCATCAAAGCGGTAGCTATTTATACCGACGCCGACCGGCATGGTCTTCATGTCAAGAAAGCCGATACCGCCTTCAATATTGGCTCCGATCCGGTGCTTGGTTATCTCAACGCCCACAACATCGTGAATCTGGCCGTGGCATCGGGTTGCGATGCCCTGCATCCAGGCTATGGTTTCCTGTCGGAAAACCCGGTTCTGGCTGAAGTTTGCGCCCGTCGTGGCATCAAATTTATCGGCCCTTCCGCCAAAGTCATTACCCAGATGGGCGACAAGATCCAGGCTCGCCTGGCCATGATCAAGGCCGGTATCCCAGTCATTCCCGGTTCCGACCACAACCTGGCAAACGCCGAAGAAGCCCTCAAGCTGGCGCAGAAGATCGGCTACCCGATCATGCTGAAGGCGACCAACGGCGGCGGCGGACGCGGTATTCGGCGTTGCGATTCGGACGAAGAACTGGTCAACAACTATGTTCGCGTCGTTTCCGAGGCAAGCAAGGCATTCGGCAAGCCGGAAGTTTTCATGGAGAAATGCGTCGTCAATCCGAAGCACATCGAAGTGCAGATTATTGGCGACAGCCACGGCAACTGCGTCCACCTGTTTGAACGCGACTGTTCGATCCAGCGGCGGAATCAGAAACTGATCGAAATCGCCCCATCACCTCAATTGACTGAAGCACAACGCGAATACATCGGCAAGCTGGCGGTGCGCGCGGCAAAGGCGGTGGGCTACGAAAACGCCGGCACCGTCGAATTCCTGCTCGATTCGGACAATCAGTTCTACTTCATGGAAATGAACACCCGTTTGCAGGTCGAGCACACGGTGACCGAAACCATCACCGGTATCGACATCGTTCAGGAGCAGATCCGGATCACCGACGGTCTGCCGCTGCAATACAAGCAAGATGAGATTCGCCACCGTGGTTTTGCGATGGAATTCCGGATCAATGCGGAAGACCCGAAAAACAGTTTTCTCCCCAGTTTCGGCCGCATCACGCGCTATTACGCACCAGGCGGCCCCGGCGTGCGAACGGATGCGGCGATGTATTCCGGCTACACCATTCCACCCTATTACGACTCCATGTGCGCCAAGCTGACCGTCTGGGCGCTGACCTGGGAAGGCGTCATCGAGCGGGGTCGGCGTTCGCTGGATGACATGGGCGTGTATGGCGTCAAAACCACCATCCCCTACTACCAGGAAATTCTGCTCAATGAACAATTCCGCACCGGCCGCTTCAACACCAGCTTTGTCGAATCGCACCCGGAACTGCTCAATTACGCCGTGCGCCAACCGCCGGAAATGAAAGCAGCGGCAATCTCGGCCGCAATCGCCGCTCACCTGGGCATTTGAAACAGGCTGAATCCAGCCCTTCACATCGTCAGATTTACAAGGAAGCCACGATGACTCAAGTCAAGATCACCGAACTGGTGCTGCGCGATGGACATCAGTCCCTGATCGCTACCCGCATGCGCACCGAAGACATGCTGCCGATCTGCAGCAAGCTCGATAACGTCGGTTTCTGGTCGCTCGAAGCCTGGGGCGGCGCCACCTTCGACGCCTGCGTGCGCTTCCTCAAGGAAGATCCGTGGGAACGCCTGCGCAAACTCCGCCGCGCCCTGCCCAACTCGCGCATCCAGATGTTGCTGCGCGGCCAGAACCTGCTCGGCTATCGGCACTACCCGGACGATCTGGTGCGCGCTTTCGTACAGAAATCCGCCGACAACGGCGTCGATGTGTTCCGCGTGTTCGATGCGATGAACGACCTGCGCAACATGCAGGTTTCCATCGAGGCCGTGAAAGCCGCCGGCAAACATGCCGAAGGCACGCTGTGCTACACCACCAGCCCGGTGCATAACATCGACTATTTCGTATCGATGGCGCGTCAACTGGAAAGCATGGGCAGCGACACCATCGCGGTCAAGGACATGGCCGGCCTGCTGACGCCTTACACCACCCTGGAACTGGTCAAATCGCTGAAAGCGGCGGTTTCGATCCCGATCCATCTGCACAGCCACGCCACCTCCGGCCTGGCCAGCATGGCGCTCATCAAGGGCGTCGAAGCCGGTGCGGTGATGATCGACACCTGTATTTCGGCGTTCTCTGAAGGCGCCAGCCATCCCACCACGGAAAGTCTGGTCGCCGCCTTCGCCGGCACCGAATATGACACCGGCATCAACCTGATCAAATTGCAGGAAATCGCCGCCTACTTCAAGGAAGTGCGCAAGAAATACTGGCAGTTCGAGATGAAGGGGCAGCAGGTCGATAGCCGCATCCTGGTCTCGCAAGTGCCGGGCGGCATGATCTCCAACCTGGTCAATCAGTTGAAGGAACAAGGCGCTCTGGAGCGCATGGACGCAGTGCTGGCGGAAATCCCGCGCGTGCGCGAAGACCTTGGTTTCCCGCCGCTGGTCACGCCGACCTCGCAAATCGTCGGCACCCAGGCGGTATTGAACGTGCTGACCGGCGGTCGCTACAAATCCGTGACCAACGAGGTCAAGAACTACCTGCTCGGCCGTTACGGCGCGGCGCCCGGCCAGGTCAACGATGAAGTCAGGAAAATGGCGATCGGCGAACAGGAGGTCATCACCTGCCGCCCGGCCGATCAGCTCAGCGACGAATTGGACAAACTGCGCGGAGAAGCGGAAGGTCTGGCGAAATCCGACGAGGACGTGCTGACCTATGCCATGTTCCCCGACCTCGGTCGCACCTTCCTGCTCGAACGCGCCAGCGGCTCGCTGATGCCGGAACCGCTGTTGCCGCCGGAAGCCAAATTGGCCACCGCTTGCCCGGCAGTGTTCGCGCCGAGCGAATTCAACGTCACACTGCATGGTGAGACCTATCACATCCGCATCAAGGGCACCGGTCAGGCTGGCGATGGTCAGCGTCCCTTCTATGTGCATGTCGATGGTGTCGCCGAAGAAGTGCTGCTCGAAGCCCTGGATGAAATCGAAGTCACGCCGGGTTCAAACTCACCGCGCAAGACCAGCGGCGGCAAAGCGAATGCGTCAGGCGGCAGCAAACAACGCCCACGCCCGACCCACGCCGGCTGCGTCACCACTGCCATGCCGGGTGCCATCGTCGACGTCAAAGTCAAGGTAGGCGACAAGATCAAAGCCGGCGATGGCGTGCTGGTCATCGAAGCGATGAAGATGGAAAACGAAGTCCAATCGCCGGTGAACGGCACCGTCATCGGCGTACATGTTGCCAAAGGCGATCAAGTCACGCCGGATCAGGTGTTGGTGGAAATTCAGCCGGAAGCCTGATGCGTGAATGCGTGAAACGTGACTCGCCGCTGTTCGGCTCAGGTGAAACGTGAAAAGTGGGCGTCTCACGTTTCACCAGCGGCGCAGCCGCATCACCCTTCACATTTCACCAGCGGCGCAGCCGCATCACATTTCACTCAACACCACATGCAACTCGTCCTCGCCTCAACCTCCCCCTACCGACGTGACCTGCTCGCCCGACTCGGCGTGCCGTTCGACGTCGCCGCGCCGAATGTCGACGAGACGCCGCTGGCCGGTGAATCACCGGATCAAACCGCACAGCGCCTGTCAGTGCTGAAAGCCCAGGCTGTTGCGGAGAAATTTCCTGACGCACTGGTCATCGGTTCCGACCAGGTTGCCCTGCTGGAAGGCGAACAACTCGGCAAACCGGGCAACTTCGACAACGCCGTCGCCCAACTCAAACGCATGCGCGGCAAGGCGCTGGAATTCCACACCGCGCTGACTCTGCTCAACGCCAGGACCGGCCGCACGCAAACCGCCAACGTACCGGTGCGCCTGGTGATGCGCGAATACAACGACGCCCAGATCGCCGCCTACCTGAACAAGGATCAGCCCTACAACTGCTGCGGCAGCGCCAGGAGCGAATCGCTAGGCATCGCGTTGATCGCACGGTTTGAAACCGAAGACCCGAATGCGCTGGTTGGCCTGCCGTTGATCAAGCTGACTGAAATGCTCGCCAACGAAGGACTGGATGTGCTGACGTGGCCGGCACGCTCTACCTGATCCCGACACCGCTCGGCGATACACCGCTCAGCCACGTTCTGCCGGAAGAAACCCGCCGCATCGCCGCCGGGCTGACCACCTTCGTCGTCGAACAAGCCAAGACCGCGCGCGCCTTCCTCAAGCAACTCCCGACTTCCACGCCGATCCAGCAACTCACGCTGCTGGAACTCAACGAACACACCCCAGCCAGTGAATTGGTAACGCTGATCGCGCCACTGCTGGCAGGTCAGGACGTCGGCCTGATCTCGGAAGCCGGCTGCCCGGCGGTTGCCGACCCGGGCGCAAATCTGGTCCGCCTGGCGCATCAACACAGCATCCGTGTGCGCCCGTTGACCGGCCCCTCCTCGATTCTGCTGGCGCTGATGGGCTCCGGCCTGGTCGGCCAACGCTTCGCCTTCCACGGCTACCTGCCGGCGAAAGCGGACGAGCGGGCAACCGCACTGCGGGAACTGGAACGGCGCGCGCAGAAAGAAGATGCCGCGCAGGTATTCATCGAAACGCCCTATCGCAACCAGGCCATGCTGGACAGCATTCTCGCCAGTTGCCAGGCGGACACATTGCTCACCCTCGCCTGCGACCTGACGCTGGATAGCGAATACCTGGTCACCCTCCCCATTTCAGGTTGGCGCAAGCAGCAACCCGACATCCAGAAACGGCCCACCGTTTTCCTGCTCTACGTCCCGAACCAGCCAACGCCGCGTCAAAACGTCTCGCGCACCCGCAAGTAACTGGCAAAGCGTGGCAAACCGTTTGGATTCAGTTCGCGATAACGATAGCTCACCAGTACGCCAATCGCAGGCGGATGACGCCGGACTTCGTCGCTGAAGCCGGTGCCCAGGCTGAAACGCTTGCCATCCGGGGTTTCCAGGCGCAACGCGCCGAGCATGCCGAGGTATTTTCCCTTACCCGGCAAATGCGCAATCACCTTTGCTTCCGCATCCAGCCAGGGTTTCAGCTTGAGCAGGACATCACCACGGCCGGTGGTGTAAGGCGCATCGGCCAGATGCAGCATCAATCCTTCGCCGCGATGCTTCAGCACCTCCGCCAGGCGTTGCTGAAGTTCAGTCCGATCTGACACGCGAAATTGATCGATCACCTGCAACCAGGGAACCTGAGCGACAGCAACGATTTCCTGCATGCGCACGATGCGTTCGCTGAACGTGCCCGCAGCTTCCGGCAATTCGAACAGCATGTAGCGCACTTGCCGCCACTCCGCGTCAACCGGTTGCAGTTTGCGCACGATGCCGGAAAGCCGGTCGAACTCGCCGCGTGCCAGCCAAAGTTCGCCATCCAGTTGCTGATTTGGGAGATTCGCCGTGAACCAGGCTGGCGCGGCGACCGGACGGCCGCTGCGAAAACGTAATTCCTTGCCATCCCAGATGGCGCGCACGCCATCCAGCTTTTCGCTGACCCAATAGCGCGAGACATCGGTTTGCGCCGGCAACACGCTGGCCAGCAATAGTGGCGGCGCGATCGACTTGTTTTCGCTGGCTTGGGCAAAGGGCAACGCCCAAAACATGCATAGAAACAGGAAAATCAGCCCCCGATGCGGCATGCTGAGGCCGGCCCGCTTCACGCCGGAAATACGCCAGTGGAGAGATAACGGTCACCGCGATC
>CAZUSF010000003.1:26797-30424 GCA_964623355.1 uncultured Thiobacillus sp.
CCGCCGCCATCGCCAGCGCGATGCCGGTATTGCCGCTGGTGGCTTCGATCAGCGTGTCGCCCGGCTTGATCTCGCCGCGCGCTTCCGCCTTGGCGATCATCGCCAGCGCCGGCCTGTCCTTGACGGAACCGGCCGGGTTGTTGCCTTCCAGCTTGACCAGCAGCACGTTTGAGGTGTCGCCGGTCATCTTCGTCAAGCGCACCAGCGGCGTGTTGCCGACGAAATCCGCTAGGGTTTTGTACATAGTCAATCCTTGCCGAACAAGTCGCGACTGAAGACCTTGTCCACCACGTCGAGCAAATCATCGGTCACCCGGTTGGCGACGATGACATCCGACAGGCGTTTGAACTCGGCCAGATCGTTGACCACCCTGGAGTGATAGAACTCGGGCTCGGTCAGCACCGGTTCGTAGACGATGACCGGGATACCCTTCGCCTTGATCCGCTTCATGATGCCCTGGATGCTGGAGGCGCGGAAATTGTCCGATCCCGCCTTCATGATCAGCCGATGCACGCCCACCACATTGGGCTTGCGCTTGAGGATGCTGTCGGCGACGAAGTCCTTGCGCGTAGTGTTTGAATCGACAATCGCGCGCATCAGGTTCTGCGGCACATCCGAGTAGTTGGCCAGCAATTGCTTGGTGTCTTTCGGTAGGCAGTAACCGCCATAACCAAAGGAAGGATTGTTGTAATGGTCGCCAATGCGCGGGTCGAGGCTGACGCCCTGGATGATCTGCTTGGTGTCAAGTCCGTGCGACGCTGCGTAGGTATCGAGTTCGTTGAAGTACGCCACCCGCATCGCCAGATAGGTATTGGAAAACAGCTTCACCGCTTCGGCTTCGGTAGCGTCGGTGAACAGCGTCGCGATGTCCTGCTTGATCGCACCCTGCTTGAGCAAATTGGCGAAGGTTTCCGCGCGCGCTGAGCGTTCACCGATGATGATGCGCGACGGATGCAGGTTGTCGTACAGCGCCTTGCCTTCGCGCAGGAATTCCGGGGAGAAGATCAGGTTGTCGCAGTTGAATTGCTGTTTCAGTTTCGCCGTATAGCCGACCGGGACAGTGGACTTGAGAATCATCACCGCGTTCGGATTGATCGCCATGACATCGCGGATCACCGCTTCCACCGACTTGGTGTTGAAGTAGTTGGTCTCGGTGTCGTAATCGGTCGGCGTCGCGATGATGACGAAGTCGGCGTTTTTGTAGGCATCTTCCTTGTCGAGCGTGGCGCGGAAGTTCAGCGGTTTGTGGGACAGGTAGTCCTCAATCTCGACATCAACGATCGGGGAAAGCTTGCGGTTAAGCATCTCGATCTTGGCGGGGACGATGTCCAACGCGACCACTTCGTTGTGTTGCGCCAGCAGAATGGCGTTGGACAGACCGACGTAGCCGGTGCCTGCAATGGCAATTTTCATGGTTGGGCTCTCTCTGAAGTCAGCGCTGAATAATAGCGGGGTTATTTTGTTTTAATTTCCTGGGCAATCGATTCAAGCACCTGCAACGGATCAACCGCCTGCGTGATTGGCCGGCCAATCACCAGATAATCGGCACCCGCCTGCAACGCCTGCAGCGGCGTCAGAATCCGGGTTTGATCGCCGGTCGCACTGCCAGCCGGGCGGATACCTGGCGTAACCAGGCAAAAATCCGGGCCCTCGGGGGGGCGTAAAAACATCTGGCGCAAGGCGGCCGCTTCCTGTGCTGAACAAACCACGCCATCGAGGCCGGCGGCATGCGTCAAACCAGCCAGACGCAGTACCTGCTGCTCGGCATCCGCATCGACGCCAATCGCCTGCAGTTCCTCGGCGCCCATGCTGGTCAGCACAGTCACCGCAATCAAGAGCGGCCGCTTGTCGATTCCCTCCAATGCCTCGCGCGCCGCTGCCAACATGCGCGGACCGCCGCTGGCATGCACATTCATCATCCAGACGCCAAGCCGCGCAGCCGCTTTGCAGGCTTGCGCCACAGTGTTGGGAATATCGTGAAATTTCAGGTCAAGAAAAACGTCGTAGCCCTGACCGACCAGTTCCTGCACAAACCCCGGACCAGCCGCGACGAACAACTCCTTGCCGACCTTGAGGCGGCACATCTCCGGCCGTACTTTGCTGACGAATTGCCGGGCTGCATCGGCATCCGGGTAATCCAGCGCGACGATGATTCTGCGTTCCGGCTTCTGATCCTTAGTCATGTTCTTCCCGTTCCGGCGAAATACTTTCCCAGCGCGCGCAGGCCGGGCATTGCCAGAAATACTGGCGCGCCTTGAAGCCGCAGCTGCTGCATTGGTAATAGGCGCTGCGACTGACCTGTCGATGCACCAGATCCTGCGCGACACGATCTTCGACGCTGGCGTCGGCTTGTTCCACCGCATTGCTGGCTTGCAGGTAGTCATCCAGCGCGCGCAAGCTCGGATGCCGCTTCAGTTCTTCTGCCGCGAGTTGTCTCGCCGCCTCCCAGCCACGCACTTGCGCCATGGTCTGAAACAGGTAATGCAGCAGGTCCGGGCTTGGGCGGCGCTCCAGATAGGCCTTGAGCAGGTTGATCGCCTCATCCTGGCGTCCGCAGCGAACCAGAGCCTGCGTCAGCCGCTCCGCCACAATCGGCAGATAGGCCGGACTCACCTCTTCCAGTTGCCGCCAGGCGGCGATGGCAGCCTCGTCATTGCCGGCTTTGGCTTCCAGATCGCCGAGCAGAATCAGGGCGCGGGCGGAACGCTTGTTTTCCGTCATGGCACGCGACAGATCGGCTCGCGCCGTAGCATCATCACCTTTCAGCATCGCCGCCAGAGCGAGTTCGCAGTAGTAATGCGCGGTATCTGCGTTCTGCGCCGGAGAACCCAGCTTCTCCAGCCGCGCCGCAGTGATGATCGCTTCACGCCATTCCTTGGTCAGTACCTGGATTTCGAGAATATTGCGCAATGCATCCCGCGCATGCACGCTGGTTTCCAGGCGCCGAAACACCGCTTCGGCACGATCCAGCAAGCCGGCCTTGAGAAAATCCTCGCCCAGTTCGTACAACGCTTTCATCCGATGGTCCTGCGACAAATCGGCCCGATCCGCCACGTTCTGATGGATCCGAATGGCGCGATCCAGTTCGCCACGGCGACGGAACAACGCGCCAAGCGCGAAGTGCAGTTCCAGTGTGTCCGGGTCCATCTTGGCGACTTCCAGAAACGCCTCGATCGCCTTGTCCGGTTGCTCGTTGAGCAGGTAGTTCAAGCCCTTGAAATAGGAACGCGGCACCGCGCGCGATTCCTGCATGACATGGCGAATATCAACCCGCGCAGCGATCCAGCCGAGACCGAAGAAAAGCGGGATGACCAGCAGATACCAGGCTTCGAATTCCATATTCAGTGCATATCGCTGTGTTTGTCGCTGAGTTTGTCTAATTGACGCTGCAAGGCGCGAATATCGCGTTGATTTCGCAGCAATCGCAGCGAACAGCCCAGGAAACCGGCCAACAGACCAATCGCGAATGCCGCCAGGATCACCAGCGACAGCGGCGCTTGCCAGGACAGGCCGAGAAAGTAGCGCAATGTCACGCTGTCGCTGTTGAGGGCGGCAAAGCCAAGCAGCAGAAAAAACAGCAAGACCTTGGCAATCAACATGATCGGTTGCACAGGATTCAGGCGATTT
>CAZUSF010000003.1:30524-32334 GCA_964623355.1 uncultured Thiobacillus sp.
CAGAGGCGTTTCCTCTCCCCCTCTTGCAGGGGTTTATTTGTATTTCAAGGATCATCCGGCATGAGCAAACTTCATTTCATCGGCGGCGAAAAAGGCGGCGTCGGCAAATCACTGGTGGCGCGCATCCTGGCGCAATACCTGATCGACCATGAGACGCCCTTTCTCGGCTTCGATACCGACCAATCGCACGGCGCGCTGCTGCGTTTTTATGCTGACTATGCCGCACCTGCCGCCATTGACCGCTACGACAACCTGGACCGCATCGTCGAAGCGGCTGTGGCAGATCCGGAGCGACGCATCCTGGTTGATCTGGCGGCGCAGACGCAGCCTTTTCTGATGCGCTGGATGGAAGATTCGGACCTGCTCGAGATGAGCGCGGAGATGGGGATCGAACTGACGTATTGGCATGTCATGGATTCCGGTCAGGATGCGGTCGATCTGCTCGGCCAGCTGCTGGATCGATTTGGCGGACGCATGCCGCTGGTCCTGGTGCTGAATGAAGTACGTGGCGACCGCTTTGAACTGCTGGAGCAATCCGGGCTGCGTCCGCGCGCTGAAAGCCTGGGCGCACGCGTGATGTCATTGCGACATTTGCAGGATTCCGCGATGCAAAAAATCGATGGCCATAGCAGCAGCTTCTGGGCGGCGATCAACAACAGCGACAAAACCAACCACAGCCTGGGCATGCTGGAACGCCAGCGGGTGAAGAACTGGTTGAAACGGGCGTATCAGGAAATCGACGCACTCGAGGTATAAAAAACATCCCCGAGATCACTCCAGCGTCCCGTTAAACACACCTGAAATGGAAAAAGGCGCCCGACCTGCGGCGCCTTTTTCTTTTTGACAACTCCGAACCAGCCGGAATTTCGCTTCGACTACCCTTTGATTACCCTTCGTAATCCACCCGGTCACGCAATTCCTTGCCGGCCTTGAAGTGGGGCACATATTTTCCCGCGACATGGACTTTATCGCCCGTCTTGGGATTGCGCCCGACACGTGGCGGCCGGAAATTCAGGCTGAAACTGCCGAATCCGCGAATCTCGATGCGTTCACCTTCAACCAGACAGGTGGTCATCGCATCGAGGATCGTTTTCACCGCCATTTCGGCGTCCGCCGCGACCAGTTGGGGATGCCGTTCGGCCAGTCGGGCTATCAGCTCCGACTTGGTCATGGCACCCGCGAGATCAGTTTCCTGGTCTGTCACTTGGGGTATCAATCAGCGCTTTTGTTATCAAGCTTGGCCTTGAGCAAGGCGCCCAGGTTGGTGGTGCCGGTGGACTGCTCGGAAGCCAGCTTCTTCAGCGCGGCATCCTGTTCAGCGGCATCCTTCGACTTGATGGACAGGTTGATCTGACGGTTCTTGCGATCGATGTTGATGATCACGGTCTCGACTTCGTCACCATCCTTCAAGTGGGTACGGATGTCTTCGACCCGGTCACGCGACACTTCGGAAGCGCGCAGATAGCCTTCGACTTCGCCATCCAGCGTCACGATAGCGCCTTTGGCATCCATCGACTTGACGGTGCCCTTGACGATGGCGCCCTTGTCGTGGGTAGCCACATAGGCGTTGAACGGGTCGTTTTCCATCTGCTTGACGCCGAGGGAGATGCGCTCTTTTTCAACATCGATGGCCAGAACGACTGCTTCGACTTCTTCGCCCTTGCGGTAGTTACGCAGGGCTTCTTCGCCGGGCAGGCTCCAGGACAGGTCGGACAGGTGGACCAGGCCGTCGATGCCGCCGGGCAGTCCAATAAACACGCCGAAGTCGGTGATCGACTTGATCTGGCCGCGCACCTTGTCGCCCTTCTTG
>CAZUSF010000004.1:0-31520 GCA_964623355.1 uncultured Thiobacillus sp.
TGGTGGAGGCGGCGGGAATCGAACCCGCGTCCGAAAATCCTCTACAGCAAGTTCTACATACTTAGTCCGGTCATTTGGTTTTAACCCTAACTTCGCCGGCCAGACAGGCTAAGTTTGAGCGAGCTACCTAAATTTAACGTTGATCCAAGTGGCCCGAATCAAAGCGAGTTCATGTTAATGACTCCACTGCTGGTTTCCCAGCCCGGCCCATGAACCAACCGGTGTGGAGCCTAACCGTCAAGCGGCTAGGGCGTAGGTTTCGTCGTTGGCGACTACTAGATTCCAGATGTATTTACGAGGTAACTGGTCCTCGGTATGCCCTTGTCTGCTTCGCGACCTCCGTCGAAGCCAGGTCGCCCCCTTTGCGCTACATAGATTGAGCATTGCTCGTAAAGTTCAAGTAGGCGCGTTTCAATCTACGCGGCGAGTCTGGTGCAGTCAAGCAATTCCCCTGTTTGATTGGCAAGCCGGGTCTGCATTTCTGATTTGTCGAATGGTGAACAGAGATTCAGCATTTTTCTTGATTCTATGGGTTGCCGCTGGCGGCGTGTGGTTGGCTTTGATCCGATGACAATTTTCCTGACATCTTGTTTTGGATTAACGGCACAATCCACCCCGCTCGCCTTGCGAGATGTACATAAGCGATTGTTAATATTGATTTAAATGGAGATTAGGATGAAAGCCACTCGCACAATTCTTGCTATCGCACTGGCAACTTTGAGCATGCCAAGTTTTTCCCAGGGAGCGCCGGCTAATCAAGGTGCTCAAGCTGGGGCTGTCCCTACCAATACCGATGAGTGGGTCAAATACTTGTCGGACTTCACGCGCAATGGCGACATGCTGGCTGACCCGAAGAAATTCATTGCCGCACTGGCGACAGTCTCCGAGCCAGAGTTCCTGATTTCAGCCAGCAAGGCGATGATGGATCCCACTCTGTATCTTCAATCAACCTCGTCTCTGATGGACCCGCGCGCTTACGGCAATTTTGCCAAGGCGATGGATCCGGTGGTGCTGGCTAACTGGTCACAAGCTTTGATGGATCCCCAATTCATCTCGGCATTCACCACGGTGATGACAGATCCGAACAAACTGATGCGCTGGTTGATGGCGCCGGTTGATCCGCGCGCACTGGGGTTGCTGATGAATTCATTGAATCCTAATACTTACCTGAAGTTCGCTGGTGCGATGGTTGATCCGCGCACCCTCAACATGGCGACTTCTCCGCTGAATCCGAGCTGGTATGGCGGATGGTTGGGCAATATGGCTAGCCCGCAATCCTATGGCCCGACGATGGGCAATATGTTGACCATGCCTGGCTATGGCGGTCAGATGGGATCGGTGGTTCCGATGATCGATCCGCGCATGTTTGGTGGCATGGTCCCGGGAGCGCCGCGCTAAGCCGTTTCGCAGTTGTTGTGACATCGGAGAGGTGGCAATTCGTTGCCTCCCTCCATTTTTTTTGGCTTTGCCGAGTTTTTCCGGCAAGAAACAGCACAAATTCTTGTTTTGTGGGCTTTGAGCCCCTTCTCTGAACTTGGCTTCTCGCTTACGCTAGCAATGTGGTCCACCCACTCAGGGACATTTGCCCACCGCCGCCCGATTTGACAGATGTGGCTGGAGGTGAAGTGGATGCAGAAGACGCCACGAATAAATGCTTTTACCCGCCCCTATCATTGTCAGGAGACATGCATGAACAAATCCGAACTGATCGACATCGTTGCTGCCAAGGCTGAGACTTCCAAAGTTCAAGCTGGCGAAATCATTAGCGCTGCCATCGCTGCAATTACTGAAGCCGTTGCCAAGGGCGACAACGTCCAGTTCATTGGCTTTGGCACCTTCAGCGTGCAGAAGCGCGAGGCACGTACCGGTCGCAACCCGCAGACCGGTAAGGAAATGAAGATCGAAGCCAAGAATGTGGTTCGCTTCAAGGCTGGTGCTCAGTTGACCGCTGCCGCCAACCCGGTGAAGGCGACCAAGGGCAAGAAGAAATAATTTGTTTGGTCTGGCGCCTGGGTTCTCCAGGCGCCACCTGTCTGGCACTGGCCACTTTATAGAAACAACCTTATAAAGGTTCGGCCTGCAAGGATCACACAAGCTGCATTGATCGCATGTGTGCCACTCTTTGCCCCTAATCAAATAATGCAACACGCCGGCGACAATGCGTCGGAACGGTAATGTCTGCGGACCTGCTGGTGCACGACCCATTGGCACTTGCCGGCCGGAATGATCACCAAGTCGCCTTTTTCGACGTTGATGCTGGCGCCATCCGTCATGCTTAACGTGGCCGAGCCGTCGAGCAAAAAACTTTTCTCCGCTGCGTCGTAATCGAGTTGCCGCGTGCCGACGCCGTCTTTCCAGGTCGGCCAGCCATGCACACCCAGTTCGGTCAGACGCGCTGGCGTAATCTGCCGTTCAACCTGGATTGTTTGGTTCATTTGGAGACGCTTTCTTTTTCCATCTGGATATAGATGTTGTACGCATTTCTGCGGTTGGCTTCGAGAAAAGCGGGCATCTTTTCGTAACGAGACCAGTCGGTTTTTTCGTAGGCTTCCTCGAATGGAATCAGTTCGTCGACTGCAAGGCCCATCTCGTTGCGCAAGAAAACCAGATAGTCGCGAGTCAAAGTCAGATCTTCCATGGGCGTATCGGATGCGCCGCCATGGCCGGGTACGAGTAGTTTAGGCTGCAACGCAATCAGTTTTTCGAGTGCGTTCAACCAACGTTTCGAGTCGGCATCACCAACAAACGGAACCCGTCCCTTGAACACCAGATCGCCTGCGTAAAGCACGCCGTCCGCTTCGACAAAGAGCACCAAGTCTTCGTCCGAATGCGCCGGGCCGACGTGACGCACGCGGAACTGCATGCCGCCCAGTTCGAAATCGGTGTCGCCGGAAAGCCAGACATCCGGTGTGGGAAAACGCTGTGTCTGGTCGTTGATCCATTGTCCGAGAATTTCTTTGCGCTGTACGAAGCGCTGTTTTGCCGCGTCGGACCCCACCACGCTCTTGCCTGCCTCATGCGCCCAGATTTCCGCCCCGAGTTCCTTGAATACCTGGATGCCGTAGTAATGATCGGCGTGATAGTGGCTGACGATGACGCGTTTGATCGGAAGCTTGGTCAGTTCCCGAATACGTTTGACCATTTCTTGAGCCAGGGATGGCGAACCCAAGGTATCAAACACCACCACCCCGGCTGGCGTGATGACAAATCCCGCATTCGACATGAAGCCCTGGTTGCGGGTACTCGCCGCACCCGCCATGCCGGGAATGTAATAACTGTGCGTCGCCAGTTTCTCGGCGCGTACATCAACTGTCGCGGGTGGATAGATGTCAGCCGGGGCTGCGGCAAAAACGGAGGTGTTGCACCAGATCAGGATGAGGCAAAGCAGGGCGCGCATGATGGTTCCTTGTGTCAGGTGGCATGAGTCAGGAAAAGGATGGGGACGAGGGCGGTTACTTGCTGTGCGGTTAGATTATAGAAAGCCAGTCGGCAAGGCATCTGTAGTATCTTCAGCACGTTTGTTTTTGACCATTGCCTCCAGTGAATCTGAAGAATTACCTGCCCAGCCTGGGCCCTTTCCTGCTCGCTTTCGTGTTGCCCTTGCTGCTGGTTTTTACCTGGTGGGGCGTTTTCAACCCGGTTCAGATCGAACAGTCATTCGCGGGGCCTTATACCTACGCCTATCTGGAAAGCCGGGGTGATTACTCGAAACTGCCGGACAAATCGGTGGAAGCGAGCAAGGTGTTGCTGGCCGATGGCATTCAAGCGGGGCTGCCGATTACCATCCTGTATTCGAATCCGGACCTGGTCGATGTTGGCGATCGACGCGCGCGCACCGGATTTCTGGTTCCCCCTGGCAGCAAGGTTCGCTTGCCACTCGAAATCGACACGGTGCCGGCACGACCGGTCCTGATTGCTCGTGTGCAGGCGGGCAGCATGCTTGCGCCGAGCCGTGTATATGCGGCGTTGGACAAATATCTGCAAGCGCGTGGCGAGGGCATTCGGATGCCTACGGTGGAGATTTATCGGGCATCCGAATCGGTGATGCAGATGGGGTATTTCAGTGTGGAAGTGCCAATGGAATGAGTGCACGCGAGAGAGGTTGCCAGTGAGTTTGTTTATCCCGCTTGCCGCCTTGGCGTGGCAACACTACCAGCCGCGCGTTCCCGTATTGCCGGCGCAGAAGATTGCTCGCCAGCATCGTTGGTTGCTGGAAAATTTCAATGCCGGTGGCCAGCAGCATGGTTTTCTCGCCTGGAGTCTGGGCGCGCTACTACCGGCGCTGATCGTCGGGGTGGTTGCTGTTTTGCTGGGCAGCGCCTTCGAGCTGCTGGGTTGGGTGTTCGAGGTGGTGCTGCTGTATTTCATGTTCGGTTTTCGTGCCGCTTCTTATCGTGCTTCCAGCCTCTCGCGATTGTTGTCGGCTGATGCGGTGGCGGAGGCAAGGCGTGCTTTGCAGGCATGGAACCCTGGTTTGCTTCCCGGTGAAAACAAAGATGATCTGGTTCGCCAGACACTGGAGGAAACGCTGAAATCAGCACTGAGCAGCTTGTTTGGCGTGTTGTTCTGGTATTGGGTGGCCGGTGTCGGCGGCGCCATGTTGTATGTCCTCAGCCATTCCTGCCGTGAACAGTGGCAGAGCGATGTGGTGTTTTTCAATCTCGCGCAACAAGTCGTGTTCTGGTTGGAATGGCTACCGGCTCGCGTACTGGCCTTCAGCTTTGCAATTGTCGGCAATTTTCAGGATGCGATGGAATGCTGGCGCGGACAGGCCAACTCCTGGCTTGATGCCAACGAGGGGGCGATTCTCAGCGCTGGCGCCGGTGCACTCGGCATTCGTCTGGGCGGCAAGCTGCATATTGCTGACAGCGAATTGTTGCGTCCTGAAATTGGCACCGAAGAGCAACCCGCGCCGGAGAGTATCGACGCCGCCGTCGCGCTGGTCTGGCGGGCGGCGCTGCTTTGGCTGGCGGTAGTCGGCCTGCTCTGGCTCGGCGCTTTTTAACCCCGCAATGCTCAACGCAATCTGGATCGGTTTTTTCCTGATCGCCTTTGGCGCGTCGGTTTTGCAGTATCTGGCGGGTGACGCAGCGATCTTCTCGCTGGTCATGAAAGCGGCTTTCGATTCGGCAAAAACCGCATTTGAAGTCGCACTCGGCCTCACCGGCGTCATGTGCTTGTGGTTGGGGGTCATGAAAATTGGCGAGAAGGCGGGCTTTCTTGCCGTCATGGCGCGCTTGCTGGGGCCGCTGTTTGGACGGATTTTTCCTGACGTGCCGCGCGGCCATCCGGCGCTGGGATCAATCACCATGAACATGGCCGCCAATGTGCTGGGCCTGGATAACGCCGCCACGCCGATGGGCCTGAAGGCGATGCGTGAATTGCAGGATCTGAACCCGGACAAGGAAACCGCCAGCAATGCGCAGATTCTGTTTCTGGTCCTCAATGCCTCTTCGGTGACCCTGTTGCCGGTGACGATTTTTACCTACCGTGCGCAACTTGGCGCCGCTGATCCGACCGACGTCTTCATTCCGATTCTGATGGCGACTTATTGCTCGACACTGGCTGGCTTCATGTTTGTCGCCGCGGTGCAGCGCATCCGGCTTGATCTTGTGGTGTTGACCTGGCTGGGTGGCATGACGGCGATTGTCGGCGGTCTGGCGCTGTATTTTGCGAGTCTGCCGGCAGCGCAGATGACCGCTGAATCTTCGGTGTTGTCGAATTTCCTGTTGCTGGCGTTATTGGTGATCTTTCTCATAGGCGCCCTGGTCAAGCGGGTGAATGCTTACGAGGCGTTTATCGAGGGCGCCAAGGATGGCTTTCATACCGCGGTCACGATCATTCCCTATCTGGTCGCGATGTTGGTGGCGATCGGCATGTTGCGCGCCAGCGGCGCCTTGCCGGCTTTTGTCGAAGGTATTCGGGCGTTGGTGCTGGTGATGGGGTTTGATACGGCCTGGGTGGATGCGCTGCCGACCATGCTGATGAAGCCGTTGTCCGGTTCCGGCGCGCGCGCAATGATGATCGAAACGATGCAGGCATCCGGCGCCGATTCATTTGCCGGCCGCCTGGCAAGCATTGTGCAGGGCAGTAGTGAAACCACTTTTTATGTGCTGGCGGTGTATTTTGGTTCGGTCGGCATCAAACGCGTGCGGCATGCAGTAGCGGGTGGTTTGATCGCGGATCTGGCTGGATTTGTAGCGGCAGTGTTGGCCGCCTATTTGTTTTTTGGCGCTTTGACCTGATCGTTGAAAGTCAGCATCAGATCAAAGCTGGGGCAGATCAAGGCTGGGGCGCTTTAGACAGGCTCAGGGTGATGGAGAGAATCATGCTTGCACGGGTATTTGGTTTCATACGGACGGTGTTCCTCAAAACCCCAACCATGATCGCGACCGGTTTGATCGCGGTTTATTTCCTGTTTGGCTGGTTCGGCTTCGAACCGCTGGTGAAATGGGCCGCGCCCAAGTTCATCGCCGACAAAAGCCAGCACAAGTTGCATATCGATGCCGCCAAGTTTGACCCCTGGGCGCTGTCTGTATCGATCAAAGGCTTGAAGCTGGCGGAACCTGATGGCAAGCCGCTGTTGGCCTTCGCCGAGTTGTTCGTCGATTTCGACGCCAGCAGCCTGTTCAAATGGGCCTATACCTTCGACGATATTCGCCTTGTCGCGCCGGATGCGAAGCTTGAATTGCGCGCGGATGGCAGCCTCAACTGGTCGGCGTTGATCGAGGCACTGAAGAGCCAGGAGGAGGAAGAGGAAAAGCCGCTGCCGCGCCTGCTGATTCGTCGTATTGCACTGGAAAAGGGCCGGCTCGATATGAACGATCGCAAGATCGACTTCAAGACCTCGCTTGACCCGCTTGATTTCACGCTGAACAACCTTTCAACCCTGCCGGAAGACAAGGGGGCGTACACGCTTTCCACGATCACGCAATGGGGCGCGCGAATTCGCTGGAAAGGCGATTTCAGTCTGAACCCGGTCCTGGCGACGGGCGAACTGGCGATTGATCAATTTAGTCTGGCGCGCTACTGGCCGTACTTAAAAGGCAATCTGGCGCTGGCGGAACCGGATGGCATTGCCGCCATGGCGCTGAATTACCGTGCCGCCTATGCCGACAAAAATCTCTCTCTGGTGCTGGATAAGCTGGGGTTCAGTCTGGAAGGTTTGGCACTGAAAGGGCTGAATGACAGTCAGCCGGCGGTCAAACTGGAAAAACTCAACCTGACAGGTGGCCGATTCGACCTGGAAAAGCGTGAACTGCAGGTCGGTGAGATCAGCCTGAACGGCGGCAAGATTGCATTGAAGCGGGATATCAATGGTCGACTCGACATCGAGGACTGGTTTCCGCCAGCAACGGCGAAGCCCGAAACTCCATCAGTTGAAACCGCGCCGGTGACAACCGCCCAGAATGCGAAACCGGCAACCCCGGTTCCCGACCCAGCCTGGAAGATCAATCTTGATCGCTTTGCCCTGAATGGGGTGGGCGTTCAATTCACGGATGCCGGTTTTGCCAAGCCGCTGCTAGCCGAGGTGGGTAATGTCCAGATCGGTTTTGCCGCCAAGGTAACCGCAGGCGGTGCGCAAACCCAAGCTGTTGTGGAAGGTTTGGGTATCGATATTTCCGGCATTCGTCTGCTTTCCGGCACTGCATCGAACCCGTTGTTCGTGCTCGGCGGCATTGCGCTGGCTGAAGGCCATATCGACCTGGCTGCGCGTCAGGCCAGTGTCGGCATGGTCAGCTTGAGCAACGGAAAAATGGATCTTGTGCGCGATGCACAAGGCAGCCTGGCATTGCTGGATGCCTTCAGCCCGGCTCCGGGGAAACCTGTTGTCCCGAGCCAGGTTGCCGGCAAAGCCGTTTCAAAAACGGCAGCCGCTGAAGAGGCCTGGGGTTATCAAATCGAGCAGATCAACCTGGCCGGCTTTCAGATAGGTGTCCTGGATGAGAGTGTGCAACCCGCTGCGGTGTTGACCCTGGACAAGATCGAGGCATCGGTGAGCGGGGTGACGGATAACTTGAAGACAGCGTTGCCGGTGAGTCTGGGCTTCCAGGTCAAACAAGGCGGTCATTTCAAGGCGGAAGGCAAGCTGACGCCCGCCATGCCGGCGGCGGATGTGAAGTTCAGGCTGAGCAATCTGGCGTTGTCCCCGGCGCAGCCCTATCTGGCGCAGGCCGCCAATCTGAAGTTGGCTTCCGGCCGTTTATCCACCCAGGGACGGGTCAGGTTTGACGGCAAACAACCAGATTCGCCGAAAATCGACTTCGTCGGTGGTTTCGATGTGGTTGATCTGCTGCTATCGGAAACCGAGAGCGGCGAGCGCTTTCTGGCGTGGCAACAGCTCGTCAGTGACTCTGTGCGTGCGAATCCAACGTCGCTTGATATCGAGGAACTGCGGCTGAACAAGCTGGATGCCAAGCTGGTGATCTTCAAGGACAAGACGGTCAATCTGACGCGCATCCTGAAGTCGCCGCCGGATGCCTCGGTGGCAGATCCAGTGGCAAACCCAGTGTCAAACCCGGTGGCAATCGCCGAGGCGACGGACGCTGCCGTGGTGGCCGAGGCACCCAAGGCTGGAGTGCAAAAAACCGCAGCCAAACCGGTCGAGCCGGTTCAACCGGCATTTCGTGTCGCGATCGAGCGTATTCGGATCGAAAACAGCCTGCTGGATTTTGCCGATTACTCGCTTGCACTGCCGTTTGGTACCCGCATCCATAGTCTGAAGGGCGCCTTCAACGGCATCACCACCCAGCCTGGCGCGCTGGCGGAACTGGAAATCGATGGCCAGGTGGATGAGTTTGGTCTGGCGCGTGCGGTTGGCCAGATCGATCTGTTCAATCCGACCGGTTTCATGGACATCAAAACCGTGTTCCGCAATGTCGAAATGACCAACCTGACGCCGTATTCGGCAACCTTTGCGGGCCGCAAAATTGCGTCCGGCAAGCTTTCGCTGGATCTGGAATACAAGATCAAGGCGCGCCAACTGCTGGGCGAAAACCAGATCATCATGGACAAGCTGGTTCTGGGCGAGCGGGTTGAAAGCCCGACGGCGATGAATCTGCCGCTCGATCTGGCGATTGCCATCCTGCAAGACAGCGATGGCAAGATCGATCTCGGCCTGCCGGTTTCCGGCAGCCTGGACGACCCGCAGTTCAGTTATGGCCGGATCATCTGGAAAGCGATTGGAAACATTCTCACCAAGATTGTCACCGCGCCATTCCGCGCCTTGGGCGCGTTGTTCGGCGGTGGTGGCGAAAAGCTGGAACAGATTGCGTTCGAAGCAGGCGAGGACGCGCTGACGCCGCCGGAAAGAGAGAAGTTCAAGCAGATCGCCCAGATACTCAACAAGCGACCAGGGCTGGCGTTGAGCATCCACGGTGTCTGGTCGACCGAGGTCGACCGCCCGGTACTGAAGGAAAACCAGTTGCGTCGCGCCGTAGCGGAAAAAATGGGCATCAAGCTGGCTGCAGACGAAGACGCTGGTCCGATTTCCACCGCCAATCCGAAGAGTCAGGCGGCGCTCGAAGCACTCTATGCGCAACGTTTCAGCGAGGCAGAGTGGCTCAGTCTGAATGCCAAATGGCGTCAGGCCAATCCGGATAAAAAGCCGGAATCGGGCGCTGGGAAAATGGTGTCGCGCCTCAAGGGTTTGTTCAAGAAAGAGGAACCCCTCTCCGCCGATGACCTCGCCCAACTCAAGGATGCCGATCTGCACGCAATGCTCTACCAGCGTCTGCTGGACAAGGAGAACGTGTCGGATGAGAGGTTGAAGAAGCTGGCGCAATCGCGCGGTGAATCGGCACTGAAAGGCCTCACTGCCGCAGGCGCGCCGGTCGATCGGGTGACCTTGGGTGAAGCCCAGGCGGTGGAGGCCAGCGGCCGGGAAGTGCAGGCCAAGCTGGAACTCGGGGTAGCCAAAAAATAAGGGTATCCGGGCTGGCCTGCGGAAAGAAACAAGCCCGGCAACCACTTGCCGCGAAGGCTCAATGTTGAAAACAAGATTTCAGGAAAGAGATCGACTCGTTGCAGCCAGTGTTGGAGAAGATCGGACGCCGGTTTGACTGAACTGAAATTCACACTGGCCTTCTCGACAAGATTGGAAATTTCAATCGCTTGCGTTACTGATGTAGGTGCGAATTTATTCGCACGCAAGCGTTTGATTATGCGAATAAATTCGCACCTACAGTCCGGTTGACTGGGTGTTTTAGGATTCGACTGCTGCCGTCATTTATCGAATCCTGAGAACAGCGGCAAGGACGGCACTCTGGATCGTTACCGTTCAAGAGCAATTTTGCAGGCGCGTAACCCGGTCAGGGCTGATTGCGGTCTGGCATCTTGTCCACCGGATAAAAGATGTTCTGCACCGCGTCACGGAACTCTTCCCGGTCTTGCGGCTTGGCGATCAGTTCCCGCACCCCGGCTGCAGCGGCTTGCGCACGCAATGCGTCGTTGATATAGCCCGAGACCATGATCACGGGCAAATCCGGTCGTGCATCGTGAATCGCCCGCGCGATCTCCAGCCCCGATGTCCCCGGCATGTTGAAATCGGTCACGATCAGGTCAATGTGCTGATTGCCGGAGAGCACCACGTCAAGCGCCTCGTGCTGTTCGAAGTAGGCGCTGACGCGATAGCCCCAGCGCTCCAGCATCCGCTTGCTGGCAAATAGCTGCGCTTGATCGTCGTCGATGTAGAGGATGTGCCGACCGCGGCCTTCGGCGGCCTGCCCCGCGACCTCAAGCGTGTCGGACACGGCCGTCACCTCATTCGTGCTTGGAATGTACAGATCGAACCGGCTGCCTTTGCCCGGTTCGCTGTGCACGACAATGGCCCCTTCGAGCACCTGCATGATGCCATACACGACGGACAGACCCAGCCCGGTGCCTTTGCCTGCTGGCCTGGTCGTGAAGAACGGTTCGAAAATGCGCCTTTGTGTCGCCGCGTCCATGCCGAGTCCCGTGTCGCTGACCGAGATGCGGGCATAGCGGCCCGGCCGCAGGACGAACTCGGGCCGCACCCAGGTTTCGTCGAGCGAAATGCCTTCGACGCGAATGGCAATGGTGCCGGGCCGGCCTTCCATCGCCTGCGCGGCGTTGGCGCCCAAATTCAGCAGCACCTGCGTCAATTGCGTCGCATCGGCGAGAATGGACGGCGTATCGGCGGCGCAGTTGCACTCGATCCGGGTTCCGCCGAGCATTCCGGCTCGCAACAGGCGAACGCTTTCCTCAGCGATCGAAGGAATCGATATCACCTGGCGCGACGTCGGGTTGCGCCGGCTGAACGAGAGAATTTGCTGCACCAGATCCCTGGCGCGGTGACTGGCCTTCTCGATTTCCGTCAGGCTCACCAACGCCTGATGGTTGAAAGAGGCGTCCTGGCGTGCCAGTTCGACATTGATCAGTATGGTGCCAAGGATGTTGTTGAAGTCGTGCGCGACCCCGCCCGCCAGAGTTCCGATCGCCTCCAATTTCTGCGCTTCGCGCAATTGCGCTTCAAGCAACGTGCGCTCCTGCTCGGCCTTCTTCCGCTCGGTGATGTCGCGGATCACTGCAAGAAGGCCGGGACGTGTGCCATCACCTGGGAGCAAGCGGCTCACTGACGCCTCGACCTGGATCGCCTCGCCGTTGCGCTTGACGTGGACGTTTTCGCCGCACCAACAGCCGGTCTCGCGCAGGGCGGTCAGCGCGGCGGCTTCGTCTTCCGGGTGCAGCCAGTGATATTGGTAAATTTCGGCGAGATGACGCCCAAGCGCGTCGGACGCGGTAACACCGTATTGCCGCTCAGCTGCGGCGTTGAGGTAAGTCACGCACTGGTTATCGTCGATGGTGATAACGGCATCGCTCACCTGTGCGAGGATTTCGCCGCGGAAGCGGTTTGACTCGGTCTCGATGCCTTGCAGCAGAAAAATTTGCGGGCCGGCAGAAGCTTCAACGACGAGCGCATCAACCGCGCCGGTGCGGATGGCCAGCAGCGTCGCCTCCGCCTCCTCCAGTCGGGCGCGCAACTCGGTGTTTTGCGCGCGGAGCGCCGCGACGGTGGGTGAGTGGGTGGCTGAGTGGTTGGCTGATTCCGGGCGCATGACAGGTCAGTAGCTTGGCTAGGAAGCAACCCGCGCTGTCGGCTTGCGCAGATCGAGCCCGAGCAGGATGCGTTCGGTCTGCGACATATCACCGATGAATCGGCGCAGCGGCAGCGGCAGCTTCTTGATCAAGGTCGGCGCGGCGATGATCTGCTCGCCTTCGGCCAGCGTCGGGTGCTGCGAGATATCCACAATTTCCAGATCGTAGCGTCCTTGCAAATGGTCCTCGCAAATCTTGCGAATGTTCACGATGGCACGTTCCGAGTTCCGCGACGTGCCGGTGACGTAAAGCCGCAGCTGGTAGCGGGCGTTATCGAGGTTCGCGGCGGAGGCTTGCTTTCTCATGCGCGGTCGGCGCCGATCGGCCGTACATCGAGACCGACAAGCACGCGCTCCTCGTTGGACAAATCGCCGATGATCTTCTTGACTGGCTTGGGCAGGCGGCGCACGAGTGTCGGCAATGCCAGGATCTGGTCACCCGCCGCGAGCTTCGGGTTCTTGGTCAGGTCGATGATCTCGATCCGGTACTGCCCGGCGAGGTGCGTCTCGCAGATTCGCTGCAGATTGGCACAGGCTGCCAGCGACTTCGCGGTCTGACCGGCAACGTACAGCCGCAACTCATAGGCGAGGGGATTGCTCATCGCCTTTCCTTTTTCCGGCCAGCGCCGGTGATATCGGCGCCGCGCAGTTGCGCCATGACATCGGAGCTTTGCTGGGTGGTCCTTTGCTGCAAGGTCTGCCGCGCAATGGAGAAGGTCACCTCGGCGGCTTCCACTTCTGCCTCGGCCCGCAGCGCGGCGATCTGCGCCTCGATTGCCTTTTGCCTGCTCGCGAGCTGCCCCAGCCTGCGTTGGTGATCCTCTTCGCGCAGCGCGGCGGCGGCGCGCTCCAGCTCTTCCTGCGCCACGCGTGCCGTTCCGGTGAGCACGCGCTCGGCACCGAGGTAGACATCCACCAGATCGATACCCTTGTCGCTGAGGACAAACTCGCGGACCTGATTCGAATGCGCCATGCCGCGCGATTTCAGCACGTAGATGGTGCGATTGCGCTCGCCATTGAATTCCACGTTGCGCAATAGCAGCCAGGTGTCCATCAGCGAAGATACGCCGAGCTGCGAATCTTCGGGGGTCGAGGTCTCGCTGCCTCCAACTGTCAGGCTGGTGAACAGCGTGGTGATCTGCTGCTGCTTGAGGAAGTCGATCAGCCGCATCAGCGTTGGCTTTACTTCCGACGTGTCGTGATTGAGCGAGAGATTGCTGATCGGATCGGCCACAACCACGCTCGGGTGGAAGCTGTTCACGGCGTCGTGCATCATCACCAGATGTTGCTCCAGCCCATGCAGCGTGGGGCGCGACGAGTGAATCTGGAGCAGCCCATTTTTCACCCATTGATCAAGGTCGATGCCGATGGAGCCCATGTTGCGCACGATCTGCGCGCTCGATTCCTCGTAGGCGAACAGCAACACGCGTTCGCCGCGACGGCATGCGGTGTCGACGAACTTGGCGCCCACGCTGCTCTTGCCGGTGCCCGGCGCACCCGAGACAAGCACGCTGCTGCCACGAAAGACGCCCTTGCCGCCGAGCATTTCGTCGAGCCGGGCAATGCCCGTCGGGATGCGCTTCGCCGAGGCCTGATGGTCGAGCCGCAACGACGTGATCGGCAGCACCGAAATGCCGCGCTCGCCGATGAGGAAGGGATATTCATTGGTGCCGTGGGCCGAACCGCGATACTTCAGCACCCGCAGTCGGCGGGTGGATATTTGCTCATGAATGCGCTGATCGAGAATGATCACGCAATCCGCGACGTACTCCTCCAGCCCATAGCGGGTCAGCGATTGTTCGCCGCGCTCGCCGGTAATCACGGCGGTCAAACCTTGATCTTTCAGCCAGCGGAACAGGCGGCGTAACTCCGCACGCAGGATGGCGTGATTGGGCAGGCCGGCAAACAGCGCCTCGACCGTGTCGAGAACCACGCGTTTCGCGCCGATGGACTTGACTGCGTGGCCGAGCCGGATGAACAACCCTTCCAGGTCATACTCGCCCGTCTCCTCAATCTCGCTGCGCTCGATGTGGACATGATCGAGAACGAGCTGCTTCTTCGCGGCGAGTTTCTCCAGATCGAAACCGAGCGAACGGACATTGGCCGTAAGCTCGGCCGCGTTTTCTTCGAACATCATGAATACGCCAGGCTCGCCATACTGCGTCGCCCCACGCACCAGGAATTCCATGGCGAGCATGGTCTTTCCAGAGCCTGCACTGCCACAGATGAGGGTTGGCCGACCCGCAGGCAGTCCACCGCCGGTAATTTCATCAAGGCCCGCGACGCCGGTGGGGCATTTGGGCAGGTTCCGGTCAGGGGATAAGGCTTTCGTCTTCAAAATCTTTGGCTCCGTGGTCAAACCGATGTTGCCGAGATCGCCGCTTGTCGGTCACTGGCGACGCGGATAGGAGCCGATACGGCAGCACGCGATCGCATTGTTTCTTCACCATCGCATCCCGACGCTCCGACTACTACTTTCTTCTCAACGACTCTACACCGGAAAGGCGCGTTGCTCTGTGCGGTACCGAACAGATAGATCAAGAATATATCAAGGGCGAGCAGGGCGCTGGGGCCAAGCAATGCGCTGGGGCCGAGCAATGCGCAAATCCAAGCAGACAGCGTGTGTGTTTTTGCACCATTGCTGGATCACCTATGCGAAGCTAGAACTTCTGCAGGGTTACGATCTTTCGCTCTGGGCGTAAACACAAATGAAGATGGAGAAGCATGGAAACGACTGCCTACACAGGAAGCACCCGATGGGACGAGCTTGAAGTCAACCGCATTCCCCTCGGCCAGCCGTTTAAATGGCTGGCCAAGGGCTGGCGCGACATTGGCTCGGCAGGAATCTACAGCCTGCGTTACGGGGCGGCCATCGTGGTGATTAGTGGATTAATTACATGGTTGGTGTGGAGCACGGACAACCTCTTCCTGCTTCCCTTCCTGGTCGCCGGCTTTTTTATCGTCGCGCCACCCCTGGGCATCGGCCTTTACCTGATGAGCGCCCATTTGGAACGGGGTGAACCCCTCTCGGGCTGCAGCGCCTATCAAGCATGGAAGCTCAACCAAAGCCAGGTCGCCATGGTCAGCACCGGATTCACCATTCTCATGAACATCTGGTTGGTGGCCAACGTCGCACTGTTCGCACTCCTCTATGAGGGCAGTTCGCCTTCGTTCGACAACTTTTTCACTAAAGTATTTCTCTCCGAAGCGGGATTCAAATTCGCCCTCGCCAGCCTGGTGGTCGGTTTTCTGATCGCCTGGTGCGCCTATGCCATCAGCGTCATCACCGTGCCCATGCTGATTGATCGCAAAGTGGATGGCTTTACCGCAATCCGCTTCAGCATCAAGTCGGTAATGGGCAACATGCCCGCCATGATGCTGTGGGCCGGCCTGATCGTATTCATCGTCGGGCTGGGTATGGCCACCTTCTATCTGGGGCTGATCATCGCACTGCCACTCATCGGGCACGCCAGTTGGCATGCCTACCGCGACTTGGTGCCGGCCGGCGAGTAAGGCAGTACCGCCGTTTTGGCGGGTGGAAACTACAGCTGCGCCAATACGCTGCGGGCCTGCTGGCTGACCTCTGAAGCGGTCAGCACGCCTTTGCCGCCGATGGCGCCCCAGGCTTCATCGCCTGCCTGACCATGCAGCCAGACGCCCAGCACGGCCGCGTGTTCGATTGCCATGCCCTGGGCAATCAATGCGGCGATGATGCCGGTCAGTACGTCTCCCATGCCGGGGGCGGCCATCGCAGGATTGCCGCTGCTGTTGCGCCAGATCGGCTGGCCGGGGTGCTGCACCAGCGTGGCATGTCCTTTCAGTGCAATGGTTGCGCCGGTCAATCCGACCAGACGCTGAATCGCAGCGGTTCTGTCGGACTGGATATCGCTGCTGCTCACACCTAACAGTCGTGCCGCTTCGCCCGGATGGGGCGTTAGCAGGGTGGCGGCGGCTCGTGCTTGCAGCATGGCCAGCAATTCGCCGTCGCCGGCAATCAGATTCAGCGCATCGGCATCGAGCAGCAGGGTGTGTTCAACTCGTAAAGCCTGTGCCAGAACGCGTCGCGCGACGTTGGAATCGCCCATGCCGGGGCCGGCGATCAGACAAGCGGGGTGGGGCAGGGCAGGCAGGGCTTCGGCGCCGACGATCATCAATTCCGGGCAAACCGGATCCACTGCGAGTCGTTCATCGAGTGCGCCGACGTAGACCCGGCCGGCGCCGCAATACAGGGCTGCACGCGCTGACAGCAGGATGGCGCCAGCCATGCCGGGTGCGCCGCCAAGTACACCAACGGCGCCAAAATTGCCTTTGTGGCTGTCTGTGGCGCGTGCCGTCAGGCGGGCGGGGAGCGTGTCCCGGCTGATTGTTCGCATTGTTGAACCTTGCATGCCAGCCAGGATGCTTGAATCAGCGTTTCTGGTCGGGGTCTTCGCTATTGCCGGATCGCTTGTAGAGCGCATCCATGTCCTGCCAGAAGCCCATGTTCTGCTGCCCGAGCTTCATCCAGAATTCCATCGGATTGCCGCCCCAGACGCCCTGCATCTGCTCGGTGAACATGCGTTGTTGCTTGACGAACAGATCGAGACTCTGATCGAGGAATGTGGTGAAGGCTTCTTGTGCGGTGTCGCCATAGAAGCGGATGAAGCGTTCCAGCATGGCTGCGGTGAACAGCGGATTGCCGCCGGCTTCCTGCTCCATGATGATCTGCAACAGAATCGCGCGGGTAATGTCTGCTTCGGTCTGGGAGTCGACAACGCGGAATGAGACCGCGTTCATCACCAGATCTTTCACCTCGGCCAGCGTGATGTAACGGCTTTCCTCAGTGTCATAGAGACGCCGATTCGGATATTTCTTGATCAGGCGTTCATTGGCCATTTTCTTCTCCCGAAAAACATCGACGACCCGATCGAGCCGTCGATGCGATACATCAGCACATATGCTGACCGCCATTGGCGGCAATATTGGCGCCAGTGATGAAGGCGCCGTCTTCTGAAGCGAGGAAGGTGACCAGCGCGGCAATTTCTTCCGGCTTGCCGAGGCGGCCAACCGGGATTTGCGCGACGATCTGGTTGCGCACATCTTCCGGAATCGCCATCACCATTTCAGTG
Organism: uncultured Thiobacillus sp.; assembly: GCA_964623355.1. Taxonomy (GTDB): domain Bacteria; phylum Pseudomonadota; class Gammaproteobacteria; order Burkholderiales; family Thiobacillaceae; genus PFJX01. Next base: position 17,225 of record CAZUSF010000004.1, read on the forward strand.
CCGATGTAACCCGGCGAAATGGAATTGACGGTGATGCCTTTCTTCGCTGTTTCCTGCGCCAGCGACATGCTGAAACCATGCATGCCGGCCTTGGCGGCGGCGTAGTTGGTCTGGCCGAACTGGCCTTTCTGACCGTTGATGGAAGAGATGTTGATGACGCGACCCCAACCCTTGTTCAGCATGCCGTCGATCACCTGCTTGGTGACGTTGAACACGGAAACCAGATTGACGTCGAGCACCGCGTTCCATTGATCCGGACCCATCTTGCGGAAGGTGCCGTCCTTGGTGATGCCGGCGTTGTTGACCAGCACATCGACGCCGCCGAAATCGGCATTCAGCTTGTCGCCCATCGCCTTGCAGTCATCGAAATTCGACACATCGCATTTCACGATCGCCGTTTCGAAACCTGCCGCCGCCATTTTGGCTTTCCAATCGATGGCCTGCGCTTCGTCCATATAGGTGGACACCACTTTGCAACCGGCTTGCGCCAGTTTCAAGCAGATCGCGCTACCAATACCGCCCGTGCCACCGGTGACCAGGGCAACCTTACCGTTCAAACCATTGCTCATTTTTCTATCCTCGTTTGATTACATTCTTTCCACTGCCAGGGCAACGCCCTGACCGCCACCGATACACAGGGTAGCGAGACCTTTGTTGGCGCCGGTGCGCTGCATGCCGTACAGCAGCGTGACCAGAATCCGCGCGCCGGAAGCGCCGATCGGGTGGCCGATGGAGATCGCGCCGCCGCTGACGTTGACATTCACCGGGTCGAAGCCGAGTTCCTTGTTGACCGACATGGCTTGCGCGGCAAACGCTTCGTTGGCTTCGATCATGTCCAGATCCTTGGCCGACCAGCCGGCGCGGTCGAGACACTTGCGCACGGCGGGAATCGGACCGGTGCCCATGATTGCCGGATCGACGCCGGCACTGCCGAAGCTGACCACACGCGCAATCGGCTTCAAGCCCAGTTTCAGCGCCATCGCACCGCTCATCACCACCACGCCGGCAGCGCCGTCGTTGATGCCGGAAGCGTTGCCGGCGGTGACCGTGCCGTCCTTCTTGAACGCCGGGCGCAGTTTCGCCAGGGTTTCGGCGGTGGTGCTGGCACGCGGGAATTCATCCTTCGCGAAAATCACCGGATCGCCTTTGCGCTGCGGGATTTCGATCGGGATGATTTCCGCATCGAAATGACCGTTGCTTTGCGCGGCGGCAGTGCGTTGCTGCGAAGTGGCGGCGAAAAGATCCTGTTCAGCACGTGAGAACTCGTATTTTGCGGCGATGTTCTCCGCCGTGATGCCCATATGGCAGTCGTTGAACGCGCACCACAGACCATCCTGGATCATCGTATCGACCAGTTCCCAGTTACCCATGCGCTTGCCGTCACGCGACTTCGGCAACACATGCGGCGACAGGCTCATGTTTTCCTGGCCGCCGGCGATCAGAATGCCGGAATCGCCACACTGCACAGCTTGTGCGGCCAGATGCACCGCTTTCAGACCACTACCGCAGACCTTGTTGATGGTCAATGCCGAGACCGTATCCGGCAAACCACCCGCCAGCGCAGCCTGACGCGCCGGATTCTGACCAACGCCGGCCTGAAGCACCTGGCCGAGGATGACCTCGTCAATCTGACCGGGTTGCAAATTGGCGCGAGCAAGCAAGGCTTTGATTACATGCGCGCCAAGCTGAGTCGCCGGAATGCCGGCCAGCGCACCGTTGAATGCGCCTACGGCAGTACGACCCGCGGCCACAATGACTACATCGTTAAACATAGGAAATCTCCTGCAAAGATTGGAATACTGCCTCCCCCGGAGGTAAATTCTATTCGGGTTTTTGTGCATTGCACTTGACATATTTTGCTGCGACGCACAAAAATGCTTGGACAACCCAACAACCAAGGAGTGGCAACGTGAGCAACTCGAACGACTGGACCGAAAGCTGGATGAATTCGCAACAGAATTACTGGAAAGCATGGGCCGATTTGGCGCAGCGCGGCATGAAAGCGCCGGAAGCTCCGAAGAATCCGTTTGCCGATGGTCTGACCCAATGGTGGCAAAGCGTTTCGCCGATGGCGCCGCCGACCGGGCGTGACGCATTCGACAAGTTGATGGATGTCAGCAAGAATTATTTCAGCATGGCCGAGCGGTTCATGTCCGGCGCCCAAGCCAAGCCCGATGGCGGTATGGAAGCCATCAACGGTTGGCTCGAAGGCATGCAGAAGACCTGGAGCGACTGGTCGCAAATGGGCAGCGCGTTCCGGCCGGAAGGCATGTTCTCGAAAGACCAGTTCAAAGGCATGAACACCTTCCTCGATCTGCCGATGGATACCTGGAATCGAATGGCCGCCAACGTGATGCCGATGCCGGGTGACTACACGCACGCTTTCCAGCAGAACAGTGCACAGCCGATGCAGGAACAGATCAGCAAGTTCCTGTCGGTGCCGGCGGTGGGTTACTCGCGTGAATCGCAAGAGCAGTACCAGATACTGGCGCAGCGCCAGATGGACTACATGACCGCTACTCAGGCTTACCAGATGGCGTTTGGCAAGCTGGGTATGGAAAGCACCAAGGGCTTCCAGGCCGCGTTGCAGGAGCGCATGAAGGAAGGCAAGCCGATTTCCAGCCTGCGTGAGCTGTATGACCAGTGGGTGGAAATGAGCGAAGCGGCGTATGCCGAGTTCGTCATGACCGAGGAATACCAGACCCTTTATGGTCGCTTGGTAAATACGCTGCTGGCGCTGAAGCAGCAGATGGCACGCATGGTCGACCAGACCCTGGAAGCCATGCACATGCCGACACATGCCGAAATCAGCACGTTGCAATGCCGGCAACAGGAATTGCGTCGCGACAACCTGAAACTGCACAAGGAACTCAAGGCAATTCAGGCGCAACTCGAAGCCATGCGTCAGTCGATGCTGAAGGCGCAAGCTGCGCCCAAGGCAGCGGCTCCTGTCGCAAAAGCCGAACCGGTCAAGGCTGCGCCGACCGAGACGGTTGCCGCGAAACCTGCAGTCAAGGCTGCAGCACCCAAGGCAGCCCCTGCCAAAGCGACTACCAAGCCCGCCGCTGCCAAGCCTGCCTCTACCAAGACCAAATAAGCCGGAGACTGAAAAATGATGCCCTTCGATATGCGCCCCGACGCCGTCATGCAGGAACTCACGGCCTATGGCCAGAAGCTCTCGCATGGTATGAAAAACCTGATGGAAGTCGGTGAAATCAGCACCGGCGTCACCCCCAAGACGGTGATCTATCAGGAAGACAAGCTGACCCTGTTCCGCTTCAACCCGAGCGCCGAAAAGGTGGCGAACAAAACCCCGCTGCTGATCGTTTACGCCCTGGTCAACCGTCCCTACATGGCGGACATCCAGGAAAACCGTTCCACCGTCAAAGCGCTGATGGATGCCGGCCAGGACGTTTATCTGATTGATTGGGGTTATCCCGATCGCGCCGACCGTTACCTGACGCTGGACGACTACATCAACGGCTACCTCGACCGCTGCGTCGATGTGATCTGCGAGCGTCACCGCATCGACAAGATCAACATTCTCGGCATCTGCCAGGGCGGCACTTTCTCGCTTTGCTACTCCGCGCTGCATCCGGAAAAGGTGAAGAACCTGGTCACCATGGTGACGCCGGTCGATTTCCAGACGCCGGACAACATGCTGTCGCACTGGGTGCAGCAGGTCGACATCGATCTTGCGGTCGATACCATGGGCAACGTGCCGGGTGAAATGCTGAACTGGACCTTCCTCAACCTGAAGCCGTACCAGTTGATGGGCCAGAAATACCTCGGCCTGCTCGATACCCTGGACGACCCGGAAGCGCTGAAGAACTTCCTGCGCATGGAAAAGTGGATTTTCGACAGCCCCGACCAGGCCGGCGAAGCCTTCCGCCAATTCATCAAGGACTTCTACCAGCAGAACAAGCTGCTCAAGGGCGGCCTGGAAATTGGTGATCCGGTCAATCTGAAGAACGTCAACATGCCGGTGCTCAACGTATTCGCCGAACAGGATCATCTGGTGCCGCCGGATGCTTCGCGTGCGATGCGCGGCAAGCTGGGTACCAAGGACTACACCGAGTTGTCCTTCCCCGGCGGTCACATCGGCATCTACGTCAGCGGCAAGGCGCAGAAAACCGTGCCACCGGCGATCGGCAAGTGGTTGGACGAGCGTAGCTGAACCTGTTTTAACGACGCATCAGGTATTTAAAAAGGCCTGACCGGTTACCCGGTCAGGCCTTTTTTTGACGTCAATTCGACTGCTTATGCTTGACGTAGTCGCACAGAATTTCATTGATACGGGTCTGCCACCCATCCCCGGAAGCTTTGAAATGATCCAGAACTTCCCGGCTGAAACGCATCGTAACCAACACCTTGGTTGGTTTTTTCTGGCGCCCTCGCTGGCCTGGAAGACGGGATTTTCCATATTCACCGCAGCGTATTTGATCCTGACTCGGGATCAAATCTCCACTTTGGTGCGATGACCGGAAAATGCCAGAAGCAGTCTGAGCATCGGTTTCAACTGACTCATCGCAATTTTGGCCAGGATCAAAATCAGGATCGCGTTTCATTCTGTTTTCCAGCGCGGCAAGGAAGTTGAAAGATAGGGGTTATTCAATCAATAACTGTCGGGATTATCTCAGCCAAGCTTGGCATCATCGCCTTGTTGTCCAGGACAAATAAATTATAGCAACAAAATACAGGCGAGAAAGTCGACTGTCAATCGACTTGTCCAGGACATGATGGGGTTTTGCTGTTTCCAGCCCGTAAATCGGGTCTGGTGTTGGAACGATCAGGCAGTTGATCGTGGAAAATTCGAACGGATTATCAGTGTTGATTCGGGACGGCTCTTGCTTCAGAACCGTTCATTGGCGCGCAAATACCGCCACTGTCCGACCGGCACCTTGCCCATCGATACGCCGCCGAGGCGCAGGCGTTTCATGGTCAGAATTTGCAGGCCAACGGCTTCGCACAGTTTCGTAATGTGTCCAATCTGAGCGCCTTTAAGTGCGACGCGCAGGCGGGATTCGTTTTGCCAGCTGACTTTGAGTGAAGTCGGTGTCCGGCCATTGAAAGCAACCCCTCGATTCAAGCGCTTGATGCCTTCCGGCGTCTTGCATGCCGTCAGGTCGCCGGCCACTTCAACCACCAGTTCATGTTCAACCGTGGCGGCATCTTCGGTCAGCTTGCGCGCGATGCGCCAATCCTGGGTGAACACCACCAGGCCGCTGGCTTCTGCTTCAAGTGGGGCACAGGCCGTCAGCTGGTTGAAGTGCATCTTCAGCGGATGCATGCCGGAAGCGTCTTCCGACCAATGATTGACGATGTTTAGCATTTGCGCGGCGGATGCCTGATCAAGAACCAAGTCTGTGCTGAGGCTGGCTGGTTTGTTCAACAGCAGCGTGACCGGTTCTGTTTCCGCCGGGTTGGCTTGTGGGTCGATTTCAATCTGCTGATCCGCGACTCGGAATTGCGGTTCTTCGACCAGCACGCCGTCGACTTTTACCCACCCCCCGGCAATGATCCGTTCGGCTTCGCTGCGCGAACAGGCTCGAAGTTCTGCAACGCGTTTGGCAAGGCGGATGGATTCAGTCATGGTTATTGGAAGCGGGGCAGGCGGGGCCGCGATTCTACGTGCTGTTCGGCTTGGCCCGCCTGCGGCCTGCGCAAGCGAACACTTTTCATATCTAAACTGTGTTCATCGCAATCGGAATCCGTCGCGCGCCGAATGGCTTTTCGTAATGGCCAAAACGGCCTGCGATCGCCTGGCCGCAATGTGGGCAATGGCCCGTTTCATCCAGTTCATAGGCGCCAATGTCGTACCAGTCACGCACAATCAACGCGGCTTTGCATGCCGGGCAGAACGTTGTGCCGCCTTGCTGGTCATGCACGTTCCCGGTGTAAACGTAGTGCAGGCCGGCTTCGAGGGCGATCTTGCGGGCGCGTTGCAACGTTGCCGGCGGAGTTGCAGGCAGTTTGTCGAGTTTCCAGTCCGGGTGAAAAGCGGTGAAGTGCAAGGGCACATCCGGACCCAGTTCGCGCGCGATCCAATCCACCATGGCGTGAATCTCGGCATCGCTGTCGTTCAACGTCGGGATCAACAGGGTGGTGATCTCGAACCAGATGTTTGTTTCACGTTTCAGATAGATCAATGAGTCGAGTATGGGTTGCAACTGGCCCGCGCAATATTTGACATAAAAATCGTTCGTGAATGCTTTTAGATCAACATTCGCGGCGTCCATGCCGGCATAGAACTCCGCCATCGCAGCCTGGTGAATGAAGCCGGCAGTGACGGCGACGGTCTGAATCCCTTGCTGGCGGCAGGCAGCGGCGGTATCGAGTGCGTATTCGGCAAAGATCACCGGGTCGTTGTAAGTAAAAGCGACGCTCTTGCAGCCCAGTTGTCGGGCAACCTGAGCGATCTTTTCCGGGCCGGCGGATTCCATCAGCCGATCCATGTCCTTTGATTTTGAAATGTCCCAGTTCTGGCAGAACTTGCAGGCCAGGTTGCAACCCGCCGTGCCAAACGAGAGCACCGAACTGCCGGGATAGAAATGATTGAGCGGTTTCTTCTCGATCGGATCGACGCAAAAACCGGAACTGCGGCCATAGGTGGTGAGCACCATTTTGCCGTTCTGCATCTTGCGCACGAAGCAGGCGCCGCGTTGGCCTTCATGGAGTTTGCAGTCACGCGGGCAGAGATCGCACTGAATGCGGCCATCCTCAAGCGCATGCCACCAGCGCGCAGGATGGTCGGTTTCGGGTGGATTCGTGGTTTGCGCGGTCATGTTGCCTCCTTGAATTTTTCCACCTGATAGCGTGAAAGATGCAGGTCATCCGCCCAGAAATCGGCGGCTAATCCGGCTTTGTGTTTCAGGTGGCTGATGAAATCGCGCGGTTCCGGCAGTTGATCCCAGACTTGCGGCAGGAAGGTGGCGCGATGCCAGCCATGTTCCAGAATCACGCCGTCGATACCTGGCCGCAACTGAGCCAGCGCGTCGGCCTCATCGGTGAACTGGATCGATGTGGCGGGTGACAGCAGCGAGACTTCAACTTGTATGCCGGCCAGTTCCTTCTCGGTCAGCGGCGGAAAGCGCGGGTCTTTGAAGGCTGCGGCGCGGGCATTCGAATGCACGTCATCGAACAGACTTCGATTCGCCTCCAGGCTGCCGATGCAGCCGCGTAATTGACCATTCTGGGTCAGCGTGACGAACACCGCGCCAGGCTGATCGAGCCAGTCGGGATGCGGCAATTTGGTCTTCGGTTCTTCAAACTCGCTTGCAATCGCCAGCCGCGCCAAGGCGGTCAGCAGACGACCCTGCTCAATGCTGTGCATGTTCATGATTCGCCTCCATCAGTGCAAATGCGCCATAACCAACGACCCGTCCGTGATCGCCTGCGGTATCGCCGGAATTGCGCAGATCAAGCAGGTACGGCACCAGGCCATGCTGTTTCGCTGCCAGGGTCAGGCCATTGATTGGATAGGCGCCGCAGGCTTGTTCGCCAGCCAGATGGCTATCCAGCCGGAGAATGGCATTCGCGGTGGCTCGGTCAATCTGTTTCGCTTCCGCATAGGGCAGGAAATGCGACAGATCGGAGCTCACCACGATCAACGTTTCGTTGCCACCCCAAAGCCGGTCGAGTACTTGCGCCACCTGTTCCGGCGTGACGCCGCCAACCGCCAGCGGAACCAGCGTGAAGGTTTCCAGCACGGTTTGCAGGAAGGGTAGATGGACTTCCAGCGAATGCTCTTCCGCATGTGCCGCCGGCGAGACGCTGACTTGCGGCAGATCGGCAATTGCATCGATGCCGGCTTGATCGAGCGCTACCTGGCCGAGCGGTGTTTCAAATGCCGCAACGCCTGGCAAGGCCAGCCCCGAGACCCAGACCCGATGCACCGGGCCGAGCAAAACAACACGCTGAATGACATTTCGCAGCGGTTTCAGCAGCGCGTAAGCGGAAGCGGCGATCGGCCCGGAATAGATATAACCGGCATGTGGCACGATCAAGGCTTTCAGGTGCCGCCTGGGTTCGCTCAACGCAGGTTTCGCCGCATCAAAACATTGTGCAAGTAGTTGCCGCAGTGCTTCCGGCTGCGCCGGATAGAAAGCGCCAGCTACAGCGGCAGGTCGGATATTCAACATGGCTCGCTCCCGGTAAAAGTCATCTTCTCACTTAGAATCTAGGGCACTTCCACCCGCTTACAAGCCATGTCGCGATACTTTGCACTGCTTCCTGCCGCTGGCATCGGCGCTCGCATGGGCGCCGAGCATCCAAAACAATATTTGCTGATCCATGGCCAGCCAATGATCTGGCATGCGATCCGTGCCTTTGAACGGCATCCAGCGATCAGCCGTACCTATGTGGTCATTTCAAAGCAGGATGGTTGGTGGGGCGGCTTTGATTGGACGGCTTTCAGCAAGCTTGTGGTGTTGCGCTGCGGCGGTGAAACACGTGCTGAAAGTGTGTTGAACGGCTTGCGCGCCTGTGCGCCGGAAGTCGATGGCGGTGTCCGGGGCGACGACTGGATGTTGGTGCACGATGCCGCCCGGCCCTGTTTGTCGCCAGCCTTGCTCGACAAATTGCTGGCGGAACTGGAAACCGACCCGGTTGGCGGCATTCTTGCCGCGCCGGTGTCCGACACCTTGAAACGGCAAACCGACACTGGCCGCATCGCCGCCACCGTCCCGCGTGCCGGTCTTTGGGGCGCGCAAACTCCGCAGATGTTTCGCCACGCCACTTTGCTGCAAGCGCTGGAAAAAGTGGGCAGTGAAGTGACCGATGAAGCTTCCGCGATCGAAGCCTTGGGCCTGGCGCCGAAACTGGTCGAGAGCGATATGACCAATCTGAAGGTGACTTATCCGCGTGATCTGGACGTGGCGACCTGGTTGCTCGCGTCGGACTCAAGTTGAGGTATTCGCAATCGCATCGTCGCGTCTTCTGATGCGACCATTGCCGAAGCGTTGACTCTGAACCGAGTATTCGGAGACTCAGTAAACAATTTCCCCGTCCAAGTCAAAATCATTATTCCCTAGCACTTCCAGAAAGTTCAAAATATTCAGCAAGTTAGTTTTAGAAGATTTGCCGGGAGTGAAGCATGCCACTGATGCATCGATTGTTTTCGTTGATTGGCTCGCAATCAAAGGGAATGGATCAGCGCGGCGATCAATTGGTGCAGTTACCGGAGCGCAGAGTGAATCGGCGGACGAATGCGCGCCAGGGCACCCGGGTTCTGATCATTGATGACTGTTCAATTGCGCAGGCCGAGCTGGGTAAATTGTTCGCTTCTGCCGGATTTTCGGTTTCTCAGTCGGAAGAATCAGAGCGCGGTTTGTCGATGGCGTGTTTTGAGTATCCGGAACTGGTTGTGCTCGATGTCGGCATGCCCGGCATGAATGGTTTTGAAGTCCTCAAACGCATGCGGCGAGACCCATTGGCGCGCCGCATCCCGGTGATCTTGATCAGTGGCAATCCGCGCGTTGCCGAACACATGCGGAAAATAAAGTTGGATGCAGACGGTTTCCTGAGAAAACCTTTTACCCGCCAGGCGATTTTCATACTGATCGAAAACATGCTGGACGAAAACAAGGTGCCGAGAAGGGGCAACGCACGCCACCACTTCCTTCCGCCGACCCTATTGAAATCAATTCGGCAGCATTTGATCCGTCATTGAACATTCAACTTGAACCTTGAATGCGACTTCATCCAGCCGCAATAGCATCAGCGCAGCCACATCGACGCGCGCTTTCAGCCTTGCGCAGAGCAGATATAGACCGGCCAGTTTGCGGTGCAGAAAGATCAGATCAGCCGGCGGCGGCCGCCAGTGGCCTTGATCAAAACCCATCGCATAGGCTGAATCGCGCAAGCGCAAAGTCAGGTCGGCATTGCCGAAATCGTAAGCGCCCGCCTGGCGAGCCGGTTCGCCCACCAGCATGAACAGCTCGATCATCGCCTGTCGTCGTGTAGCGGAATCAGTCTCCAGCAGATAGCCGGCGGCGAGAGCTGCAGCTTCGAGTGCTTTTGCATCGGCAGCGCAAGCGGCCGCCATCAGTTGCCGCACCTGGCCCATGCGTTCGGCTGAATAGAGGCGGGTGGCACCGAAATCAAGCAGCCCGATGCGACCGGATTCCGGGTCAAAACGGTAATTGGCGAAGTTGGGATCGGTTTGCACCATGCCGAACTGCATGAATTCGCGCAGTAGCAGATCGATCAAGCGGGTGGCTACATGATCGCGCAGTGCTTGAGGCGCGCCCGCCAGCGACTCCACCGGGTCGCCGGGCACGAAACTCATGCAGAGCACATCGGAAGTGGTGAGCTCATCAACCACATCGGGCAGCAACCAATCCGCCTCATGGCCGAGCAACTCGCGAAACCGGGCAATATGTTCAGCCTCCAGCGCGTAGTCGGCTTCCTGATTCAATTGCTGTTTGGCCTCATCCAGCAACGCGTCCATGTTCGCTTCAGCCGGCAGCAACGGCAGCAGGCGAAGCAGGGCGGCGACATTGTCGACATCGCTATCGATGCTGCGGCGGACGCCGGGATACTGCACCTTGATCGCCAGGCGGCGGCCATCCTTCAGTTGCGCGGCATGAACCTGACCAATCGAAGCGGCGGCAATCGGAGTGAAGTTGAACCTTTCGAAGCGGTTCTCCCAGCCTTCACCCCATTGCGTTTCCAGCACCTCCGCCAATTGGCCGAGCGGCATGAAGTGGGCATCCTCGCGCAGCCGCGCCAGGATATCGGTGAACTCCGGCGGCAGCAGTTCACCCGCTTCCATTGACAATAACTGGCCCACTTTCATCGAGGCACCGCGCAAGCGAGCCAGTTTGTCGGTCAGGCGCGCGGCATTCGCTGGCGTCAGCAACATCGCGCGCATCTGCGGCAGTTCGCCGCGCACCGCCCGCCGCGCCCCTTCAGCCAGCATGCCACCCGCCAGGCCGACAGCAAGGCCACCCAGATGCAACAGGCGACTGCCGCGATTAGCGGGAACGCGCGAGGTGGAGCGGGGCGGCTCGGCCGGCGAGTCAGACAAAATCTATCTCAGCCTGGATTGAGGTTCAGATTGATGTTCAGGTCTTCATTGCCGGGCAGCGCGCACAAAACATCAACCAGGGTCTTCAGCGCCCGTTCTTCGCCGCCCTGGTTTACCTGGACAAAATCGTTTTCCGGCATCGGTGCACCTGCCGACATCGGAATCGCCGAAGCCCGTCCGAGGCCCGCCATATGACCACCGTCAGTCACCAGATAATAGCTGCGATAGCGCTGCATCCCGTCGGCTGTCATGCCGGTCATCTTCAAGGTCATCATTTCCATCACGCTCTCCATTGATTCAAACCATACTGGTGAATGTTCTATATGTCATGGACAAATAATGGACATTAAGTTCCATATGACGAAGCCGCCAACCATTCGAGATGCTGGAATAGGGCATATCGATATCAATTCTTCTGGCCGTTGTCTGAAGCAAGGTAACAGTCTGTAACAACTTCTTACAGTCGCGAAACCGGGCGGGAACAGCCGCCGCCTAATCTGGAATCGTTGTCTAACCCAAGGAGTCCAGATCATGAAAACCTCACGCTTCGCAAGCATCCTTCTGCTGTCCGGCATTACCGCTTTCGGCAGCCTAGCCTCCGCTTCGGACGAACTGGCCGGTGCGCTTATCGGCGCGGGCACGGGTGCAGTCATCGGCAACGCCATTGACCGCCATGATGGCGCCATCGTTGGTGGCATTCTTGGCGCCGTGATCGGTGTTGCGATTGCCGACAATGACAATGATCGTCGCCCGATGAATGTTCATCATGGCTATTCGCGGCCACAGCATCGCCCGGCACCTGTCGTGATTTATCAACCACCGCGTGTGCGCTATGTGACGCAACCGGTATATGTGACGCAACACCATTATGTAAAAACCTATCCGGCGCCGTACTACTGGAAACATGATCGATTCGACCGTCGTGATCATCGCGACCATCGCTGGGATCGTGACAATGACCGCCGCCATGATGGTCGTCGCGATCGCGATGATCGGGGTGATCGCGATTACCGCCGTAACTGGTAAGTTATCGACTGTTTTATCTTAAATACGGCAGTTGGCCGCGTTGTAGGAGCGTCCGCTTGCGGCGCGAGCGTCGTGAAATCGGCCCGCAAGCGGAGCCTCCTGCACCGCTTCACACCAAGACAACGCATTCAGAAACGACAAAGCCGGGCAAGCCCGGCTTTGTCGTTTGCTGCAACCCGATCAATCTTCGGTTGATAGACCGGCTGTGCTGCTAAAGCCTGAGTCAACGTAGGTGATTTCGCCGGTGATGCCGGATGCCAGGTCGGAGAGCAGGAAAGCGGCGACGTTGCCAACTTCTTCAATGGTGACGTTGCGGCGTAGCGGGGAATGTTTTTCGCCCCAGGCCAGCAGCTTGTTGAAGTCGGCGATGCCGGATGCGGCGAGTGTCTTGATCGGGCCGGCGGAGAGGCCGTTGACCCGGATGCCTTTCGGACCGACGCTGGATGCCAGGTAATAGACACTGGCTTCGAGGCTGGCTTTGGCCAAACCCATAACGTTGTAGTGCGGCACCGAGCGCACCGCGCCGAGGTAGGTCATGGTCAGCATGGCGGCATTGCGGCCTTGCATCATCGGCAGGCCGGCTTTGGCCAGCGCGGTAAACGAATAGCTGGAAATGTCGTGCGCGACGCGGAAGTTTTCGCGGGTGACGAAGTCGAGATAGCTGCCGTCGAGCGCTTCCTTCGGCACGTAGGCGATGGAATGCACGAGACCGTCGAGGCCATCCCAATGTTGGCCGAGACTGGCGAACAGAGCGTCGATTTCATTGTCGCTGCTGACATCGCAGGGGAAGAGCAGCGGGGTCTCGCCGCTGAATTCCTTGATCAGACCCAGGACGCGGTCCTTGACCTTGTCGCCTTGATAAGTGAAAGCCAGTTCGGCGCCTTCACGATGACAGCATTTGGCGACGCCATAGGCAATCGATCGGTTACTGAGCAAACCGGTGATGAGAATCTTTTTGCCTGCGAGAAAGCCCATGAGACGCACCCTGATAATTTGAAACGCGCGAATTATACCCACGCGGCTGCATCCGACTAATCATGGCGCTACCATCGCACGCTTTATTGAGTAAATTGCTGGAGAGCATCGGATGAGCGCAAAAATTATTGCTGTCGTGAACCAGAAAGGCGGCGCTGGCAAGACCACCTTGACCATGCTGCTGGCCGGTAGTCTGGCTGATCGCGGCAAGCGTGTTCTGGTGGCGGATGCCGATGTGCAGAATACCGCGCTGCACTGGTCCGGCATGGGGGCCAGCGCCGGCGTTGTTTTTCCGGCCGAAGTGGAAGATCTCTCCGGCGAGGAAAACAAGTTGCACAAGGCGTTGCGCAAGCGCGTCGATGAATTCGATTACATCGTCATCGACAGCCCGCCAGCGGCGACCGCGCCGGTGACCGCGAGCGCTTTGCGCGTGGCGCATCTGGCGCTGGTGCCGGTGATTCCTTCGCCGCTTGATCTATGGGCTTCGGTGCGAATTCGCGAGGCGATCATTCTGGCGCGCCACAAGAATCCAGAACTGGAGGCGCGTTTGGTAGTGAACCAGATGCAGCCGAATACCGTCTTGGCGCGCGAGGTGCTGGGCATGCTGCCGGAGTTTGGCATTCCGATGCTGGCGGCCAGCCTGAAAAGCCGCACGGCGTATCGCCAGTGCGCTGCGCTGGGTGGCAGCATTTTGTCGCTGGGTAACCGGGCAGCGCTGGCGGTGATGGAAGTGGATGCATTGCGGCGCGAAATCGAAGCCTTGTTGCGTGGACGCTGAAAACTCCAGATGACGACGACAACACTTGATTTCCTGCGCCACGGCGAACCGGTCGGCGGCAAAAAATATCGCGGCCAGACGGATGATCCGCTGTCTGAAAAGGGCTGGGCGCAGATGCGCGCGGCGACTGCCGATGTGCAACCCTGGACCGCTCTGGTCAGTTCGCCGTTGAGCCGCTGCCGGGCTTTCGCGGACTGGATTTCAGAAAGCCTGGCGTTGCCGGTGCAACTTGATCCGCGTCTGGCCGAGGTCCGTTTTGGCGTCTGGGAAGGCCAGACCGCCGAGCAACTGAAACAGCAAGATCCGGACTGCATCTTCAATTTCAAGCGTGATCCGGTCGCCAATCGGCCGCAAGGCGCCGAACCGCTGGCGGATTTCCATGCCCGAGTCGCGGTCGCCTACGATGACATTCAGCAACGTCACGCCGGCCAGCATGTGCTGGTGGTGGCGCATGCCGGGGTGATTCGGATGGCGATCTGCCATGCACT